>CALAZX010000128.1 GCA_937926555.1 uncultured Negativicutes bacterium
TTTTTCTATACAAAGCACCGCAAATATAGTAGAATGGACTGGAGACATCATGACGGCAGGGAACCGTCCCGCCGTGAATAAAACAAGGAAGGATGAAGGAAACAATGACCGACAATAAAGAGGTAATCAGAGGCAAAGCGATGAAGTTCGACACGTTCCTGGCGATGAACGACATCACCTATTTCTCCCGCGAGGAGCTGGACGACCCCATGCACAGCGTGGTGTACCGCGCACATATGGGCGTGAACAACCGCATGCAGCCGGTACAGATCTTTCTGGATGATTCCGCCTACAGCATGATCAAGGTGCTCATCGCCTACCAGGCGGTGACCCAGAACAACAAGCCCCTGGTGCTTGATTTCATCAACGGGCTGAACGAGCAGCTGAAATCTTTCAAATACTATGTGGACGGGCAGCAGAACCTGTGCCTGGACATCGCCGTGGTGAATGACGCGGAGCATTTCGATCCGGACATGTTCTACCAGATGGTGAGCCTGGTGATGATGCACCTGAAGGAGCAGGACGCCAAGATCATGGAGGCGGTGAACTACCTCAGCGAGACCCAGAAGCAGATGCTGCAGGTGCTGAAAGACACTCCCGCCGAGGATGTGGACAAGATGATGGAGCACTGCGCCGTGTCCGAGGCTGACGTGCAGCAGATGATCGTGGTCAACGGCTTCGCACCCGAAGAGGCCAAGTTCCGCGCCCTGCTGACCCGCATGATTGTGGTGGACGACGCAAACGCCGCCGCTGAAGCGGAGAAGGAGAACTGAGATAAGAACGACCCCTTTCAAGGAGGATGAGAAGAGAATGGCAAAATACGGTCTGACAGGTGAGGAAGCGAAGCGGTCCCGGGAGCAGTACGGGGACAACACACTGGCCCGTCCTGCGCAACAGACCTTCTGGAAAAAACTGCTGGGCAATTTCAACGATCCCATCATCCGGATCCTGATCTTCGCCCTGCTGATCAACGTGGTATTCGTGTATATGGGCCATGCGGACTGGCTGGAGACGGCCGGCATCTTCGCGGCCATCGTGCTGGCGACCTTCGTGTCCACCTGGTCGGAATACAGCAACGAGAACGCTTTCCAGAAACTCCAGGAGGAGGCCGGAAAGATCTACTGCAAGGTGTGGCGTGACGGGGAGCCTGTCTCCCTGCCCATCGACGACATCGTCACCGGCGACGCGGTGCAGCTGGAGTCCGGCGACAAGATCCCCGTGGACGGCATCCTGCTGGAAGGGTCCATCAAGGTGGACCAGGCGGCGCTGAACGGCGAGAGCGAGGAGGCCCCCAAGGAGGTGGCCGGCCCCGGTTTCCAATGGGGTGACAAGACGGACTTCCTGGACCACCACCGTCTTTACCGCGGTTCCGTGGTGGTGGAGGGCCAGGGTCTGATGCAGGCCATGAAAGTGGGCAACCACTCCGTCTACGGCCAGCTGACCCAGGAGCTGAAGGACGACGACAGGGACAGCCCGCTGAAAGTGAAACTGAAGGAGCTGGCCCGCAAGATCAGCTACTTCGGCTACAGCGGCGGTATCCTCATCGCCATCGCCGTGATGGTGCACAAGATGATGCTGGCCGGCGGCTGGAGCCGCTACATGCTGGACACCGCCCAGGTGATGACGGACCTGGTGCAGGCCATCATCCTGTCGGTGATCATCATCGTCATGGCGGTGCCGGAAGGCCTGCCCCTGATGATCGCCATCGTCTCCTCCCTGAACATGAAGAAGATGCTGCAGGACAACGTGCTGGTGCGCAAGCTCACCGGCATCGAGACCGCCGGCAGCCTGAACCTGCTGTACACGGACAAGACCGGCACCATCACCAAGGGACAGCTGGAAGTCATCGGCTTCATCAGCGGCGACATGCAGGAGTTCCCCTCCTTCGGGAAGCTCCCCGGCAAGCTGCAGCAGCTGGCCTATGAGAACGTGGTGTGGAACACCTCCGCCACGGTGACCGAGAACGGCATCCTGGGCGGCAACATCACCGAGCGGGCGCTGAACCTCTATGTGGGGGATTACCGCAGCGGCCGCAAGCTGGAGCGGACAGGTTTCGTCCCCTTCAACAGCGCTAACAAATACTCCTTCGCCACGGTGGCGGGGGAGGGGGAGGCCTACACTCTGGTGAAAGGCGCCCCGGAGAAGCTGGTGCGGATGTGCGATACCTACTGGACCGCCGACGGCAAGCAGCTTCCCCTGACGGATGAGATGAAAGAGACACTGGACCGGCGGATGCTGGAACTGGCCGGACAGGCCATCCGCATGCTGGCCCTGTGCACATACGACAAGCCGGTGGAAGGCGAGAGCCTGCCGGAAGGCGGACTGGTCCTGGCAGGCGTCCTGGCCATCCGTGACGAGGTGCGGCCCGAGGCGGTGAAAGCCATCGCCGCCGTGCAGCGCGCCGGCGTGCAGATCGTCATGATCACCGGCGACCGGAAGGAGACCGCCATCGCCATCGCGAAAGACGCGGGCATCCTGCGGAACCCCAAGGACCAGGTGTGGACCAGCGACGACCTTGCCGCCATGAGCGACGAGGAGATCAAGCTGAACCTGCGCCACCTGCGGGTGGTGTCCCGGGCACTGCCTCTGGACAAGCTGCGCCTGGTGAAGCTCTCCCAGGAGATGAACCTGGTGGTGGGCATGACCGGCGACGGCGTCAACGACTCCCCGGCTCTGAAGAAGGCCGACGTGGGCTTCGCCATGGGAAGCGGCACGGAAGTGGCCAAGGAGGCCGGCGACATCGTCATCCTGGACGACAACTTCCAGAGCATCGAGAAGGCCATCCTCTACGGACGGACCATCTACAACTCCATCTGCAAGTTCATCGTCTTCCAGCTGTCCATCAACCTGTCGGCGGTGGCCATCAACTTCATCGCCCCCTTCATCGGCATCGACAAGCCCCTGACCATCATCCAGATCCTCTGGATCAACCTGGTGATGGATACCCTGGCGGCGCTGGCCTTCGGCGGCGAGCCCCCGCTGGACAAGTACCTGGACGAGCGGCCCAAAGACCGCAGCGGCCCCCTGGTGTCCAAGGACATGCTGACAAGCATCTGCCTCAGCGGTGCCTATATGACCGCCATCGCGGTGCTGTTCTACAAGAGCAGCTGGGTGGACCACCTGTTCCGGGATGCGCCGGACCATATCTACACCTACACCGGATTCTTCTGCGTGTACATCCTCATGGCGGTGGCCAACGGCTTCAACGTCCGTGTGGACGGCCTGAACCTGCTGGAGCATATCTCCCGCAACCAGGGCTTCCTCCGCGTCATGGGACTGATCGTGCTGATCCAGGTGGCGCTGACCTTCTTCGGCGGCCGTCTCCTGCGGATGGCGCCCCTGACCCTGCCGGAGTGGGGCGTGGTCATTCTCTTCTCCGTATCCATCATCGTGGTGGACCTGCTGCGCAAGCTGCTCACCGGGACGAAGGAGAAAGCCGCTCAGTGATGGCGGCGTGAGTCGTACCCAAAACAGAACTGAATAACGGCCGGACTCCCCGGGACGCCAGCGGGCGGATCTCCGGGAGGCTCCGGCAGCGGCAATAGAAGAAGCGGCCGCACATCGTATTATCGCGATGTGCGGCCGCTTTTCTGCGCCTGTTTCTATATGGAGGGGAGTCAGCTCTCCTCTTTCTTCTCTTTGTCCGGCAGGACCTCCACCATGATCTCCAGGACACGGTTCTGCTGTGTCTTGTAGACGATGACCTTCAGGTTGCGGTAGACGAAGCTGTCGCCCTTGGCGGGGATCTTCTCCAGGCTGTCCACCACCCAGCCGCTGATGGGCTGGTTCTCCAGGTTGTACAGGTCGAAATCCAGCTGCAGGTATTCGAACATGTCGCGGAGGCTGGCGTTCCGGGAGTTGGAGTCGCAGGACACCAGGTAGCGCCGGTCCCCCAGCTTGTGGAAGACGGATACCGCCGTGTCGTACTCGTCCCAGATCTCGCCCACCAGCTCCTCCAGGATGTCCTCGATGGTGACGATGCCCGCCACGCCGCCGTAGCTGTCGATGACCACAGCCATCTGGTTCTTGGAGCGCTGCATGTTCTTCAGCACCAGGGACACTTTCGTGGACCGGTGCACGTACGTCGTGTGTTTCAGAATTTTTTTCAGCTTGAAGCGGGGATTCCGCAGGTAGGCGCTGTAGAAATCCTTGGTATGGATGATGCCGATGATGTTGTCCTCGTCGGCGTCGTAGACCGGGATACGGGAGAAGCTGTTGGAGGAGAAGATCCGGAAAATCTCCGCGTTGCTGTTGGTGATGTTGCAGGTCACCATGTCCACGCGGGGGGTGAGGATCTCTTTCACACGGATGTCGTTGAACTCGATGGCGGACTTGATCAGGTCGCTCTCGTCCTGGCTGATGGTGCCTTCTTTCTCCACTTCATCCACCATGACCTTCAGCTCGTCCTCGGAGATGCCGGGCCGCTTGAGGCTCTTGCCCACCAGGGCGTGGCCCACCATCTTCTTGATCTTCTCCAGCACCCAGTTCACCGGAGTGAAGATGCGGGTGAGGAGGGTGAGGATGCGGTAGGTCTTCAGCAGGAAGGCCTCCGGATGCTCCTTGGCCAGACTCTTGGGGGAGATCTCGCCGAAAATCAGGACGATCACCGTGGTGAACAGGGTGGATACCGTCAGCCCCGCGCTGCCCAGCAGCTGGATGAAGAAGACGGTGGCGATGGACGCCGCGGCGATGTTCACGATGTTGTTGCCCACCAGGATGGTGGACAGCACCGAGTCGAAGTTGTCGATGAGTTTCAGGATGCCCTCGGCCTTCTTGTCGCCGGCCCGGGCCATGTGTTTGAGACGGATCTTGTTGCAGCTGCTGAGGGATGTCTCCGAAGCGGAGAAGAACGCCGACAGCAGGAACAGGAAGATCAGCGAGATGACGTAGAATGTGTGACTACTGGCACTTTCCATAGAACTTTCCTTTCCGAATGAGAGTGTGGTCCCAACTCCGCCCTGTCAGCGGGAGAGGGGATGGTGGCGCCGCGGTCCTCCGGAGAGGCTGCGGGCCCGGGATGCCGGTGGGCATCCGGTATCGATACAAAATAGTTATTACAGTAGATTATAAGAAATTCCGCGGATTTGGTCAAATCAGGGGATGGGCCGCTTCTGTCTCAGCAGGCTGAAGTCCGGGTCCTCATAGTGGCTGTTGGCCAGGAAGAGGGCTTTCAGGAAGGGGCGGGTGTCCGCCGGGGTGATGTCCTGCCGGGGCAGTCTCTTCTCACCCTTCACGTAGGGCAGGTAGTGGCGGAGGGACTGCTTCAGGCCGGTGCCATCCGGTGTCTGCGCGTCGTACAGGTGGATGGCCATGCCCTCGCCCAGCCGTGCCAGCACCAGGTAGGCCCGGAGGTTGAAGAGGGAGTAATGGAGAGGACGGGTCCGCTCCAGCTCCAGAGGCAGGCTGCCGTCTGCGGCGATCTGGGCCCTCATCCGTCCTTCTGGCAGGGCGTTGAGCACTTTCCGGGCCAGCTTGTCCCGTCCGGTGTACCGCGCCAGCACCGCCACCTGGGCGTCATACCAGGTGCCGTGGTTGTTGGCGGCCTCGCTTTCCTTCTTTCCCATGGGGGAGGTGAGGAGCCAGCTCAGGTAGCGGTCGAACCAGAGCTCCACCGCCTCCTGCTTGTCCTTGGGGAAGGAGGGGGATTCCTGCAGCAGTTGGATGTCGTCCACCACGCCGATGAGGCCGATGCTGTCGATGATGCCGCTGTGGTTCCCCTGCCAGGTCTTGGCGTCCTTGAAGGTCTCCTTGCCGGGAATCATCTGGGCGAAGAGGAGCCGGGGACGCATGGAGGTGGCCGGGTCCACGAACCAGGTCTCCAGGAGGCTCACCGCCCGCTTGGCGTATTTCTCATCATCAGTGAGGCGGTAGCCCACCACCAGGTCGTGGAGCTGCTTCTCCATGGCGTTCAGACGGTCCGCGTCGTAGCGGTCCCCGTCATGGCAGAGGGGATTCTTCTCCCCGTCCCTGCGGATCCAGGGACCGTCGGGGTTGGCCGGGTCCTGCCAGTAGTAGACCGCCTGGCTGATGTAGTCACGCTTGTCGCCGGAAGGCGGCGCCGTCTTCTTGTCGGTGATCAGGGGGAATTTCTCCTCCATGGCCCGGTCCGCCTTCTTCAGAAGGGAGTCCTTGGTGCCGTAGTAGGGGGAGCCGGCGTAGTTGTAACGGGCGTCGTCCAACTGGGCGATGTCGTTCACCGTGTACACCGGGTCCGGCTTGGAATGGAAGAGTCCGCCGCCACCGCCGTGGCCCAGGAGGAAGTATCCCGCCACCAGGAGGAGGACCACCCTGCGGAACCAGCTGTTGTTCCAGGGAATCTGCGGCGGCTG
>CALAZX010000129.1 GCA_937926555.1 uncultured Negativicutes bacterium
GTTCTTATTTGTCGTCCATGCTCAGGATGGCCATGAATGCCTCCTGGGGCAGTTCCACGGTGCCCACCTGCTTCATGCGCTTCTTGCCCTGTTTCTGTTTCTCCAGCAGTTTGCGCTTACGGCTGATATCGCCGCCGTAGCACTTGGCCAGCACGTCCTTGCGGAGCGCCGCCACGTCCTCACGGGCGATGATCTTGTTGCCGATGGCCGCCTGCACGGGGATCTGGAACATCTGGCGGGGAATCAGGCTGCGCAGCTTCTCCACCAGCCGGCGTCCCTGGAACTGGGCGTTCTCCTTGTGCACAATGGCGGACAGGGCGTCCACCGGGTCGCCGTTCAGCAGGATGTCCACCTTCACCAGGTTGGACTCCTTGTAGCCGGCCAGCTCGTAGTCCAGGGAAGCGTAGCCCTTGGTGCAGGACTTCAGCTTGTCGAAATAGTCGTAGATGATCTCCGCCAGGGGCAGCTCATAATGCAGCATGCAGCGGGTCTCGTCCAGGTAGCTCAGGTTCTGGTAATCGCCCCGCTTCTCCTGGGACAGCTCCATCACGGCGCCCACGAAATCCTTGGGCACGATGATGGTGGCGTTCACATAGGGCTCCTCCACATGGTCGATGGTGGTGGGGTCCGGGAAATGGGACGGGTTGTCCACCGCCACCAGGCTGCCGTCGGTCTTGAACACCTGGTAGATTACGTTGGGCGCGGTGGTGATCAGGTTCAGCTTGTTCTCACGCTCCAGACGCTCTTTGATGACGTCCATGTGGAGCAGGCCCAGGAAACCGCAGCGGAAACCGAAGCCCAGCGCCGTGGAGGTCTCCGGCTCGAAGACCAGGGATGCGTCGTTGAGCTGCAGCTTCTCCAGCGCGTCGCGGAGATTGTCGTAATCGGAGTTGTCCACGGGGTACAGGCCGCAGAACACCATGGGGGTGGCTTTCCGGTAGCCCGGCAGAGGTGCCGGAGCCGGATTGTCCGCATCGGTGACGGTGTCGCCCACCCGGGCCTCGCCCACGGTCTTGATGGAAGCGGCGAAGAAACCTACCTCGCCGGGTTCCAGACTGTCCACGTTCATCTGGGCGGGTTTGAAGATACCCACCTCGGTGACCTCGTACTCCGCCTTGGTGGACATCATCCGGATGGTCATGCCCTTCTTGATCACGCCGTCATAGACACGGACATAGAGGAGCACGCCCCGGTAGGAGTCGAATTTGGAGTCGAACACCAGCGCCTTCAGCGGCTCCTCCTTGGAGCCCTCCGGTGCCGGCACACGGGCCACGATGGCCTCCAGGATGTCCTCGATGCCCACGCCGGTCTTGGCGCTGCAGAGCACGGCCTCGGAAGCGTCGATCCCCAGCACGTCCTCAATCTCCTTCTTCACCATCTCCACGTCGGCGCTGGGAAGGTCGATCTTGTTGATGACAGGGATGATCTCCAGGTCATTATCCATGGCCAGGTATACGTTGGCCAGAGTCTGGGCCTCGATGCCCTGGGTGGCGTCGATGACCAGCAGGGCGCCTTCGCAGGCCGCCAGGGCGCGGGACACCTCATAGGAGAAGTCCACATGGCCCGGAGTGTCGATGAAGTTCAGCATGTACTCCTCGCCGTTTCTGGCTTTGTACACACTGCGCACGGCCTGGTCCTTGATGGTGATGCCGCGCTCCCTCTCCAGATCCATGGAGTCCAGTATCTGCTGCTCCATCTCACGTTTGGTCAGGGTCCCCGTATGCTCGATCAGACGGTCCGCCAGGGTAGATTTACCATGGTCGATATGGGCGATGATTGAAAAGTTTCTGATATGGTCTAGTTTCATTGTCCACACTTGCGGCTGCGACAGCCGCCATCCTTTCTCTCTGTATTTCTTCTTCCTATACGATTTCCGTAAAAGGCCTTCCGGTCCTTTGCGGAAGAATGATGATGAATTGATTCCGCGGCCCGTTGGCCGCATATTGCAACTGACTATATATTATATCAGTAATCACCCCCTTTCTTCAAGGGGGCGCGGAAAGCCTGCGAAAAAACGCGGCCCTCCCGGAGGAGAACCGCGTCCTCAGAACTTCCTGTTGTATGTTTTTACGCCATGATGGCGTCCGCCTTGCGGCTTCCTCATGGTCCGTCAACGGTCCGCCATAAAGCGGCCTCTCACTGCCGGCGGAGCACCTGCTCCACTTCCTCTTCCAGCTTCTCGAAGCCCACCCGTTTCAGGCAGCGGCTGAAACGCTCCCAGGGCTCCGCGTTCTTCTCGAAGAACTCCAGCACCGTGTCCAGCACGGCGAAGAGCTGTCCCTGGTCGGGAATCAGCGCGATCTTCCGCACCCCGTCCCCCTCGTTCAGCAGCACGTCATAGGTGGCGGTGCCGGTCCAGCACTTCTCGGGACAGAAGCGGACGCATTTGCCGCAGTGGATGCAGCGGCTCTCGTCAAACTCCAGCGTCCCTGCCGCGCTGTCCACACGGATGGCCCCGGCGGGGCACTTCTTCTCGCAGACGCCGCAATAGGTGCAGCCCTCCGCCTGCCACCGGGTGATCATGCTGCCGATGATGCCGCAGTCGTTCCGCTCCGCCCGGACACAGTTGTTCTGGCAGCCGGAGATCCCGATCATGAACTTGCCGGCCACCTCACGGTCGCCATAGCGGCGGATGATCTTCTCCGCCAGGTCCGTGGTGTCGATGAGGCCCGCCGGACAGATCTGGTTGCCTTTGCAGGCGATGGGCGCACCCACACGCTGGGCGCCGGGAGCGCTCTTCACGCCGCCCTCCTCCAGCACCTGCCGCAAAGCCTCCGCCTTCTCCACCGGCACGAAGGGGATCTCCATCCCCTGGCGCACATTGAGGAACACGATGCCCCGGGCGAACCGGTCCGCAGCCCCCTGGATCACCTGGAGCTGATGGGTGGTCATCCGTCCTCCCACCGACATGAGCCGTACCGTCATGTACTCCTTCTGCCGCTGTCTGATGAAACCCGCCTTGCGCAATGCCGTCATATCCGTCTTTTCCATGATACCGCTCCTTTGTCCCTTGTCTCCGGGAATTCCGTATTCTGCGCATCCTGCCTGTCGCGGCAGTCCGCCACGGAATCCGTCGCCCATTCCGTCCGGAGCAGCTCTTCTGCCACCGGCGCTTTCCCGGGATCCATTCTATCCACAAGTGTTATTTATTGAAATGAGATACTGCTATTCTTCTCTATTATACCCAATCTGCGGAAAATTAACAGTGGGCAACAGTGAACTTTTACTGACTTTCCGCCGTTTCCCGCTCCCCCACCGGAACAGTGTGATATAATAGAAGGGTAATAACGGCGGAATCCGCCGTACACCCGCCCTCCGGAGCAGCACGGAGGCCGGAAACAGAACGGATCCCTTCCCCCTTTCCCGCGCAGGCTCCGCAACAGGCAGCCCTTTCGGCCGGGAACAGGGATACGGGGACAGCATAAGGAGGAAAACCTATGGATATTTTCAAGACAATCGCAACCCGGCGGTCCACCCGCAAGTTCACGGAGAGACAGATCTCCGACGCCGACCTGCAGACCATCCTGAAAGCAGGCTGGGCCGCTCCCATCGGCCACAGCGCCTACAACAAGATGCAACTGAACGTGATCCAGGACAAGGACGTGCTGGAGAAACTGGACGTCCACTGCACCGCCGCCTGGGGCAACCCCAACTACCACATGTTCTACCAGGCTCCCACCCTGATTGTGGTCTCCGGCTACACCGC
The DNA here is from genome assembly GCA_937926555.1 of uncultured Negativicutes bacterium. GTDB lineage: Bacteria > Bacillota > Negativicutes > Acidaminococcales > Acidaminococcaceae > Succiniclasticum. The sequence goes on from CALAZX010000129.1 coordinate 3,707, forward strand.
CGAAGATGAGGACGTGCGCATCGCCGATACCGGCTGCGTCATGGAGAACATGCATCTGGCCGCCACCGCCCTGGGCCTGGGCAGCATCTATCTCTGGGCCATGGTGCGCCGCATCCCCCAGGACCCCGAGTTCATCAAACTGCTGGGACTGCCCGAAGGATTCTCCCCCCTGTCCGTGCTGGCAGTGGGCTATCCCGAGACCCCCTGGCCGGAACGGGATCTGGATGAGATTCCCGAGAACAGAATCCCCACCAGAATTTTAAAATAATCTTGCATAAAGCGCTATCACATGATAAAATACTTTGGTAAAGTTATTTTAGGAGGTGAATCCATTGCCTAACATTAAATCTTCTATCCGCAGTGTAAAAACCGACGCAGAACGCCGCGCTCAGAACTCTGCACTGAAAACCGCTGTACGCAGCGCAGCCCGCAAAGTTGAGAAACTGGCTGCTGAAGGCGCAGCTGAAGAAGCAGCAGCTTCTCTGAAAAACGCTTCCGGTTTAATTGATAAAGCAGCTCGCAACGGCGTTGTTTCCAAAAACGCTGCTGCCCGCAAAAAATCAAGACTGGCTAAGAAAGTCAACAACGCAGCAAAATAATTTGCCAAAACTACCTGCTTCTGTGATACAACACGAGCAGGTTTTTTTGTGCCCTTTTCACGGCTTGGGACAGGTCCATCCTCTCCCGGGCCGTTTTTCTATGTCTTTCCGGGCATGAAAAAAAAGGACTCCCTTCCGGAAGTCCTTGGTATCGCATTGTCACAGCGCGGCTTCGGCCCGCCATGTCTGCCGGGTCACGCCGGCGGGCGGAATCATTTCTTCTCCGCCTTGCCGCCTTCCTCGCCGGAAGGTTCGGGCTGGTTGTTGGCCATGATGCGCTGCAGTTCCTGCATGAAGTTCTGCACATCGGCGAACTGCCGGTATACAGAGGCGAAACGCACGTAGGCGATCTGGTCCACTTTCTCCAGATGCTGCATCACCGCTTCACCGATGGCCTCGCTGCTCACTTCGTTCTCGCCTTTGAGACGGAGTTCGCGCTCGATGCCATGGGCCAGCGCCTGGATGGACTCCAGAGGAACGGGACGCTTCTCGAAGGCTTTCAGCAGACCGCTGAGAAGCTTCTTCTGATCGAACAGCTCCCGCCGTCCGTCCTTCTTGCTGACTACCAGCGGCGCCTCCTCGTACTTCTCGTACGTGGTGAAACGCCGGCCACATTCGGGACACTCCCGGCGGCGACGGATTGATACGCCGTTCTCCACAGAACGGGAATCAATTACGCGGCTATCTTCATAAGAACAAAACGGACATCTCATGCTGTCACACCCCTTGCTGGACTCATCGTGGAACTCGTGCTTTCAGAAATCAGCGGTATCGCCGCCTTGACGCCGGATCAGCGGATCCAGGGCGGAATATCGTTGGCGCGCTCCTGGTTTGTCTGGTAACGCGCGGTAGAGGAAGGAGCGCTCTCCCCTTCTTTCTTCTCCGTTACCGGTCTGCGGCTGTTCTCCGGATTGTGGAACGTGGTGCGGCCGGGCTGTTTGGAGGGGGTCAGCGCGGGATTCTTGCTGCCGAAACCGGTAGCGATCACCGTCACGTAGATCTCATCCTCCAGGTTGTCGTCGATAGCGGCACCGAAGATAATGTTTGCTTCCGGATCCACAGATTCCGTGATCACGACAGAAGCCTCGTTCACATCGAACAGGGACAGGTTCTTGCCGCCACGGATATGGTACAGCACGCCGCGTGCGCCTTCGATGGAGGCTTCCAGCAGCGGGCTCTTGATTGCGTTCTCCGCAGCTTCGGCGGCGCTGTTCTCGCCTTTGGCGAAGCCGATGCCCATCAGGGCGGAACCTGCGTTGGACATGATGGTCTTCACGTCCGCGAAGTCCGCGTTGATCAGTCCGGGCACGGAGATCAGGTCGGAAATGCCCTGCACACCCTGGCGCAGGATATCGTCAGCGAAACGGAACGCTTCCACCATGCTGGTTCTGCGGTCCACAACCTGGAACAGGCGGTCGTTGGGGATGGTGATCAGGGTATCCACTTTGTCTTTCAGGTTGACAATGCCGTCCTCGGCCTGTTTCATTCTGCGTCTTCCCTCGAAAGAGAAGGGTTTGGTCACAACGCCTACGGTCAGCGCGCCCACCTCGCGGGCACACTCGGCCACAACCGGTGCCGCGCCGGTACCGGTGCCGCCGCCCATACCGGCGGTTACGAAGACCATGTCGGCGCCTTTCAGCTGCTCGATCAGCTGGTCACGGGATTCCTCCGCGGATTTCTGACCGATCTCGGGGTTGGCACCTGCGCCCAGACCCTTGGTCAGCTTCTCGCCTACCTGGAGGCGTTTCTCCGCCTTGGACATCTGCAGCGCCTGGGCGTCACAGTTGACGGCGATGAACTCCACGCCTTTCACGTTCTCCTCGATCATGCGGTTCACGGCGTTGTTGCCGCCGCCACCCACGCCGATGACTTTGATATTTGCCAGCGTGTCATACTCGGGCTGCATATCGGTTCCTGCAGCGGATTCAGCCGGAGCGCCTGCCTCCGCGGATTCTTTCTTCACGTTCTCAAACATGTCTTCAAACATATTCCGTTTCCCCCTAAGACAAAATTCTAAAGCAAAATCAGTTACGATAATCAGTTACAGTACCTACTGGTCAAATATTCGCTATGAAGCCTTGAAACTCCTGCTCATAAATCCAATTATACACGAAAACCGGCAAAAAATCACTTTTTCAGGTAGAGCCGGCGGATAATCGCGATGTTCTGGAAGATACGCATGCCCAGAACCAGGATGACAATCAGGTAGAAGTCGATGTCCAGCAGGATTCCCGCATAGCAGAAAAACACGGACATGACGATGTTCACCAGGAAACCGGTGATGAACACGGTGTTGTCGTAGTTCCCCTCGATGGCCGCCCGGAGACCGCCGAACGCGGTGTCAAGCCCGGCCATCAGCGCCACGGAGAACAGGGCGGCGTATTCTTTCGGGATGTAGCCGGGAGCGAAGAGGCCCAGGGCCACGCCCACTGCGATGCCAAGTACAGCGTAAATCACTGTTTACCACCTCCGTCGCCACTCTCCGAAGCGTTCTCATCCTCTTTCTCCGGCTGGACCACTTTGGCGAACTCGAAGGTGTGGTTCTTCTTCGCCGCCGGGATCTCCAGATTGTCGGATTGCTTCACTTCCGCCTTGATGCCCCAGAACTTGAAGTTTTCCAGGACGCCACCCCGCAGTTTCAGGGAGCTTTCCATGGTCTGGGGGTTGCCGATGGCGGTGATCACGAAGGGTGCCGCCAGACGGGTCTCATTCACCAGCACGGTGGGACCCACACAGCGGATCTCACTGCCGCTGGTGAGCCGCTGGCCGTTCAGCGCGATAGCCTCCGCGCCTGCGGCCCTGAGCTCGTTCACAACCCGCAGCAGGTCCTCGTCATGGATGATATAGAGGTTCTTGTTCTCCCCCGCTTTGGGGGCCATCTTGCTGTCGTCGATGGTGACCTGGATGCCTTTGCCCACCAGCGCGGTCTCCCCGGCTTTCGCCTTGAACTTCAGGAGCTCCTTCTGGTAGTCGCCGGAGGCCTCGCCGGTCCGGAACTTCTCCAGTTCCTTCGACAGTCTGTCACGGTCCAGTTCCGCCGCTTTCAGCCGCACGGACAGTTCCTCCGCGCGCTGCACGGTAATGGATTTCTGATGGTGATGGGATTTCAGCTGCATCGTGATCATAAATCCTAAGACCATACAGACCAGGAAAATCAGTATCTTCGTATGCTTATTCTTTATCATTCTCTCACCTTTTACATTTCCATTTCCCGATATCAGCGCCGTTTCCTCACTGACTGAGCTTGATGAACGGTTTGCTGAACTCCAGGTCGATGTATTCGGCCCGGATAGGCTTGTCTTTCAGTTCGTTGAACACGGTCATGAACAGCTTGTCTTTCTCAGCCAGTTCGTTCACCGGTCCTATTTTCACGGGGAAGCCCTGCTGCATCCGCACCTGGAGATGCTCCTCCGGGTCCAGATAGAGTTCCGTCACCTGGTCCTGCGCCTCCCCGCTCAGGCCCCGGTGGAACCGGAGGATATCCTGTATCCGGTCATCCTCCACCTTGTCCCCGATGAACACGTTTCCGCAGCAGACACCGGTGAGCACCGGCACCGCCGCGTCCTTGATGCCGTCGGTGACATCCAGCACCAGGCCGTCCTTGTCCACCTTGGCGTAATTGTGGTAGCTGCAGCGGATGTACATGGCGGGCTTCCGCTCATGGACGGTCACGTCCAGGACTCCCGGCCAGGTGTAGTGGGCCTCGGCCTTCTCCACCCGGACGTCGCCTTCCAGGACCTTCAGCACCCGCCCCTTGGACACCCGGAACAGGTTCACCGGCTCCTGGATGTCAGCCATCTTCAGCAGCGCCGCCCGGTCGATGCTCTTGCCGCCATGGACCGTCACGTCGCCACAGGCGAAGCCCGGGGATGACACGTAGCGCCAGGCGCCCCAGCAGGCCGCCAGCACCAGTATCAGAAGCAGCAGTCTGCCGATTCCTTTCCATCTGGGACGGAGCTTTCTCCCTCTTTTTCTCACCTGTTCTGTCCGCGAAGGCTCTGCAGGCATCTTCCGCACCTCCAGTGTCTGCTTGTCTCTTGTTCCCGTTCCCGCCGCGCAGCGCCTGCCGGCGGGTGACACTATCTATTCCGGTCCGCTCAGTTGTGGGCGGAGTCCAGGATCATCTCGCACAGGTCCCCGAAGGATACCCCTGCGGCCGCTGCCGCGTCGGGCACCAGGCTGGTGGGGGTCATGCCGGGGACGGTGTTCATCTCCAGCACGTAGCACTTGCCGTCCGCCGCGATGATGCAGTCCGTACGGGCCACACCGCTGCAGCCCAGCACCTCATAGGCTTTCACGGACACACGGCGCAGCTCCTCCAGCACCTCTTCCGGCAACGGGGCCGGGATGATGTGGTCGGCGCCGCCGGCGGCGTATTTCGCGTTGAAATCGTAGAAGTCGGCATGGGGTTTGATGAGGATGATGGGCCATACGGTGACGCCGCCCTCCTCATTGCGCATCATGCACACGGAGGTCTCGGGGCCGGGGATGTATTCCTCCACCAGCACCTCGTCGGAGTAGCGGAACGCCAGCTCCAGGTCCTCCTCCAGTTTCGCCGGGTCCTTCTCGATGCTCATGCCGATGCTGGAACCCTGGGAAGCCGGTTTGATCACCACGGGCATGGCGAACTTCTCACGGATGGCTGCCGCCATGTCCATCTTCTCCCTGTCTTTGGCGAAGAGGAAGAGGAAGTCCGGGGTGGGCACGTCGCTGCCCAGGAACACCCGCTTGCTGGCGATCTTGTTCATGCTCATGGCGCTGGAGAGGACCCCGGAGCCGGTATAGGGAATCCCCATCATCTCCAGGACGCTCTGCAGACGACCGTCCTCGCCGTAGAGGCCGTGGACCGCGTTGAACACCACCTCAGCGCCGCTGTCTTTCAGCTGCTGCGCGAAGTTGGCCGGATCCAGGTTGATCTCCTTGATCTGGTAGCCCCGCTCCCGCAAAGCGATGGCGATGGATTTTCCCGTTGCCAGGGAGATCTCCTCTTCGGCGGAAGGTCCGCCCATTACAACTGCAATAACTTTGCTCTTGTCCATGTTATCACTCAACCTCTTTCAGTTTCCGTACCAGCTCTTCGCCGATCTTGTACACGTCGCCTGCTCCCATGGTGATGATCAGGTCACCGGGGCGGGCATGCCGCTCCAGCGCGACCAGCACGTCGTCGTATCCGTCAATGCAGGTCACCGGCTGCCCGGTGGTGGCAGTGATGTCCTTGGCCAGCGCCTGGCTGGTCACGCCCGGGATGGGGTCCTCCCCCGCCGGGTAGATATGGGTCAGCAGCAGCTCGTCGCAATCCTTGAAGCAGCCGCAGAACTCGTCATGCAGAATCTTCGTCCGGGTGTAGCGGTGGGGCTGGAACACGCAGATGACGCGCTCAGCGCCGGTCTGCCGCGCCGCCTTCAGGCTCACGGCGATCTCCGTGGGATGATGGGCGTAGTCGTCCACCACCCAGATGCCGTCCACCCGGCCCTTGGTCTCGAAGCGCCGTTTGGCGCCGCCGAACCCTTCCAGCGCCGCCGCGATCTTCTCCGCCGGGATGCCCAGCAGCAGGGATGCGGTGAAGGCGCCCAGGGAGTTCAGCACATTGTGCCGTCCCGGAACGTGGAGGTGGATGGAAGCCAGCTTCTTCCCGTCATGGTACACGTCGTAGAACGTCCCCTCGGTGCTGAAGCGCACGTCGCGGGCGTAATAGCCGCAGTCCTCGGTGAGGCCGTAGGTCACGAAGGGTTTCTTCGTCTCAGCGGCCAGCCGCCGCACCTTGGGACTGTCCATGCAGAGAACGGCGGTGCCGCCCTCCTTCATGTTGTCCAGGTACTGGGCGAAGGCCTTGTATATGTTCCCCTCTGTCCCGTAATGGTCCAGATGGTCGTCCTCGATGTTGGTGATGATCGGGATGTAGGGATGGAACTTCAGGAAAGACCCGTCACTCTCGTCCGCCTCCGCGATCACATAGGGGCTCCTCCCGTAACGGGAGTTGCCGTGGAGGGATGCCACCTCGCCGCCGATGACAATGGTGGGATCGATGCCCGATTCCGCACCGATCACCGCCGCCATGGCACTGGTGGTGGTCTTCCCGTGGGCGCCGGCCACAGCCACGCCTTTGACGCCTTCCGCGTTCAGAAGGGCCGCCAGCACGTCACTGCGGTGCAGCACCGGGATATTCCTGAAACGGGCCGCCATCAGCTCGGGATTGTCCCGGTGGATGGCCGTGGACATGACAACCGCGTCCACGTTCTCGATATTCTCCGCTTTCTGTCCGATATGGATTTTCACGCCGGCATCCATCATCTCCCGGGCCATATGGCCGTAGCCCAGGTCGGAGCCGGTCACCTGGAAGCCTTTTTTCACCAGCACATAGGCCAGCGCGCTCATTCCGGCTCCGCAGATTCCGATAAAATGTATCCGCTTGTATTTGTCCAGCATCTGTATCCTCCGTACTATTTTTTCGCCAGGGCCAGAGCCTGTCTCGCGATCTCCTCCGCCGCCTGGGGCCGGCCCGCCTTTCTGGCGGCCGCCTTCATGGCCTGGAGGTCGTCCTCATGGAGGAGCAGCCGTTCGATCCGCTCCTGGAGGGCCTCCGAAGTGAGCTCGCTGTCCAGGATCACCTCGGCGGCTCCCACCGCTTCCAGCGCCCGGGCGTTGAACTCCTGATGGTTGGCCGTGGCGTAGGGATACGGCACCAGTATGCCGGGAATCCCTTTGGCCGTCAGTTCCGCCAGGCCGATGGCACCGGACCGGAACACGGCGATATCAGCCGTGGCCAGCGCCAGCGGCATGTCATACAGATAGGGCTCGATATGGATGTTGTCGCCGAAACCACCGGCTTCCTTCACCTGCTCCATATAGGCCTCGTAATTGTTCTTGCCGGTGGAATGCAGCACCTGCACGTCATCCCTGCCGGAAAGACGCTGCTCCATGGCGAAGACCGCCTTGTTGATGGAGGCCGCGCCCAGGCTGCCTCCCGCGATGAGCACTGTCTTCTTCTCCGGGTCCAGGCCGAAAGCCTTCACCCCGTCCTCCCGGGTGGCTTCCATGATCTCCTCCCGGATGGGGTTGCCGGTGAACACCTTCGCCGCATTCCCCTTGAAATACTTGTCCGCCTCGTTGTACCCCAGGAAGATCTTCTTCACGAAATGGGAGAGAATCTTGTTGGTGATACCGGGCAGAGCGTTCTGCTCCTGGACACAGGTGGGAATCCCCTTCAGCGCCGCCAGCAGCACGATCGGACCGCAGACATAGCCGCCGGTGCCGATGACCAGGTCCGGTTTCTCCCGGTCCAGCAGTTTCTTCGCCCCCCACAGACCTGTAAAAAGGTGATAGATGGACTTCAGTGTATCCAGGCTGAGACTCCGGCGGAACCCCTGCACGTCGATGAAGCGGATGGGATACCCCGCCCGGGGCACCAGGTCCTTCTCCATGCCGTGTGTGGTCCCCACGAAGCAGATCTCCGTGTCCGGACTCATTTTATGGATTGTGTCGGCGATGGTCAGCGCGGGATAGATATGGCCTCCCGTGCCGCCACCGGATAGAATCACTTTCATCATTACCGTTTCCCCAGTTCCTGTACTAATTTTTTGAAGCAGCGTCCCCGCTCGGGGAACCCGCTGAACATGTCAAAAGAGGAGCATGCCGGAGACAGCAGCACCACCTGGGGCGGAGCCGCTTTGGCATGGGCCGTCTCCACCGCCTCGGCGAAGCTGCCCACCTCCAGGACCTCCTTGACGCCGGCGGCCCTTGCGGCCTCGGCGAAACGCTCTTTCGCCTCTCCCAGGAGGATCAGGGTATCCACCCGCTCCCGGGCCAGGTTCATCATGGGCCCCAGGTCCGTCATCTTGTCATGGCCGCCTGCCAGCAGGACGATATGTCCGTTGGGGAAGGCTTCCAGCGCCTTGATGGCGGAATCCGTGTTGGTGGCCTTGGAGTCGTTGAAATACGGCACCCCGTCAATGCTGGTGACGTACTCCAGACGGTGCTCCACGCCGCGGAAGTCCAGCAGGACTTTCCGCATATCCTCTATCTTCACCCCTGCGAAATAAGCGCAGGAGATGGCCGCTAAGATATTCTCCTCGTTATGGCCGCCGAAAATCTGCAGCTCCTTGATGTTGCAGACAACCTCCTCGGTCTCTTTCCAGCGGATGCAGAAATTGCCGTGGTCCATGTAGACGCCTTCCGGCAGCACAACATGGCGGCTGAAATAGCACAGCGTGCCTTTGGAGAACCGTCCCCAGGTGCGCACCTCGGGATCGTCGTAATTGAGGACAGTGACCTGTTTCGGTCCCTGCTGACGGAAGATGTTCTGCTTCATCCGTCCGTACTCCTCCATGGTGCCGTGACGCTCGATATGGTCCGGCGTCAGGTTCAGGACCACCGCCACGTCGGGCCGGAAATCCTTCACGCCTTCCAGCTGGAAGCTGGACACTTCCGCCGCCATCCAGCTGTCCTTGTCCAGGGCCTTGGTCTCCGTGGACAGGGCGTAGCCGATATTGCCGCCCACACCGGTCTTCACCGGCAGGGTCTTCAGCATCTCGCCGATCAGCATGGTGGTGGTGGTCTTGCCGTTGGTGCCGGTGATGGCGATCATGTGGCCCGGATAGTTCCGCCAGGCCAGCTCGATCTCGCTGATCACTTCCACCCCAGCGGCAACCGCCTTCTCCACCAGGGGATTCCGGATGGACACCCCGGGAGACAGCACCAGCTGCTCCAGCTGGGGCAGCCATTTCTCCCCGTCGCCATGGACGAAGGCGCCGCCGCTCTTTTCCAGCAGGGATACCAGCTCCGGCTCCAGGGCCTTGTCGTTGTCGTCGTACAGCAGCACGGACTTGCCCAGGGAGGCCAGCTCCCCGGCGGCGCCCTTGCCGCTGATGCCGGCGCCGTAGACCATCACATATCTCTTGGCGGCGCCTTCCGGCGCCTGCCCGTTGTTCATCTCATTGTTGCCGTTCATCTTCTCAGCCATCACATGCCACCCTTTCCAAGAAACCACAGTCCCAGACCGCAGAGGGACGCGATGAGGCTCACCGTGGTGAACACGGCCACAACCTTCACTTCTCTCCAGCCACCCAGCTCGAAATGATGATGGATGGGGGTCATCCGGAAGAACCGCTTGCCGCCGGTCATCCGGAAATAAGTCACCTGGATGATGACGGAGGCCGCCTCACATACGTAGACAGCGCCGATCACCACCAGCAGGATCTCGGTATGGGTCAGGAGCGCCATGGAGGCCACTGCGCCGCCCAGCGCCAGGGAACCGGTGTCCCCCATGAACACTTTGGCGGGATGCCGGTTGAACAGCAGGAAGCCCAGACAGCTTCCCAGGGCGGCCAGGCCGAACAGGCTCAGGTCCGCCTTGCCCACGGTGTAGGCGATGTAGGAGAACACGGCCAGAACGGGGACGCTGACGCTGGAGGCCAGTCCGTCCAGCCCGTCAGTCAGGTTCACCGCGTTGGTGGTGCCCACCAGCAGCAGGAACACCAGCACGTAATAGGCCCAGCCGGCCTGGAACACCAGGTCCGTGCCGGGGATCCACAGCGTGGTCCCGGCGCTACCCACCATCTTCTCCACATAGAGGATGTAGGCCAGAGCCAGCAGCATCTGGCAGAAGAACTTCTGCTTGGCCGTCAGGCCCAGATTCCGCTTCTGCACCACTTTGATGTAGTCATCCAGAAAACCGATCAGCGCATGCCCGAAAGTCAGCACCAGGGCGATTCCCACCGCCGGGCTGAAGGGGACCCATACCAGCATGGCCACCGCGATGGCCGCCAGCATCATGATCCCGCCCATGGTGGGCGTACCGCTTTTCTTCATATGGGCAGCCGGACCGCAGTCACGGATGCTCTGCCCGAATTTCAGCTTGTGCAGCGCCGGAATCAGCACCGGTCCCAGAACTGCGCACACAATAAAGGCGGTAGCCAGGACGGCCCCGGCCTTTATACAAAAATCTTCCATTCCCTAAGCACCAAACTTTCTATTTTTTGAATACCCGGTCGATGATGCCGCTGACCCCCATGGAATGGGAGCCTTTCAGCAATACGATGTCTCCGGGCTGCAGGATCTTCTCCAGCGCTGCCGCGGCGGCTTCCCGGTCAGTGAAATGGCGGGCGTCGCCCCCCAGTCTCACGGCCTCGTCCACCATGTGGACCGCCTCGCTGCCGTAGGCCAGCAGAAAATCCGTATCCGCCTCCACCGCCATCCGTCCTACGGAAGCGTGGGCCTCCGCGGAGGTGTCGCCCAACTCCAGCATGTCGGCCAGGACAGCGATGGTACGGCTGGCGGGAGCAGGCTCTTTCAGCCGCTTCAGCGTCGCGAAAGCGGCCTCCATGGAGGCGGGACTTGCGTTGTAGGCGTCATTGACCACGGTGAACCCGCCGAAACGCAGCACTTCCTGGCGGTTTCCCGTCAGTGTGCCGGTGGCCAGCGCATTCACCATATCATTTAATTTTACACCAAAATGCCTGCCTACCGCAAGGGCGGACAGCGCATTCATCACGTTGTGCTCACCGATCTGGGGGATCCGCACGGCGGCCTCCTCCTTCACGGCTCCCTTCTCCTTCAGGAGACAGCGGAAAGAGCTGCCTTCCGCGGTGATCTCCACCCGGTCGGCCTGCACGTCGTCCTCCGGTCTCATGCCGAACCAGACAGCAGGCGTGTGGAGTTTCCCCTCCATGCCCCGGACCAGTTCCAGGTCGCCGTTGAGCACGGCCAGACCGTCTTCCGGCAGGTCCTCCAGGATCTCGCTCTTGGCCTTGGCGATGTTCTCCAGGCTGCCCAGCTCGCCGATATGGGTGGACCCCACATTGGTGATCAGTCCCACGTCGGGACGGGCGATGGCGCACATCTCCCGGATCTGTCCCAGTCCCCGCATGCCCATCTCCACCACGGCGATCTCCGTGTCGGGACGGATGGACAGCAGTGTCCGGGGCAGTCCGATCTCATTGTTGAAGTTGGCCTGGGTCTTCACCACCCGGTACCGGGCCGAAAGGGCCGTGGCCACCATGTCCTTGGTGGACGTCTTGCCGTTGGAGCCGGTGATGGCCACCACCTTCAGCTCCGGAAAGCTCATCCGGTAGCCGTGGGCGATGTCCTGGTAGGCCTTCAGCGTGTCGGCCACCCGGATCACGGGCACCTCCGCCTCCAGCTCCACCTCACGCGAAGCCACCACGCCGGCGGCACCTTTGGCCACCGCCTGGGCCGCATAGGCGCGCCCGTCAAAGTGCTCCCCCCGCAGGGCGATGAACAGCTCACCGGCCTGTATGGTGCGGGTGTCGGTGTTGACACCCGTGAAATCGATATTGTCCTGTTTCTCTATCTCGCGGTCGCAGCGCCCTTCCGTCCAGGCGAGGACCTGTTCCAGCGTAATCATGCTTTCTTCCCTTCCCAGTACTCCGTCACAACCTCACGGTCATCGAAATGGATGGTGCCGGTCTTCAGGATCTGGTAGGTCTCATGGCCTTTGCCGGCGATCATGATGACGTCGTTGTCCTTGGCGTGGGCCAGGGCGTACTCGATAGCTTTCCGGCGGTCGGTGATGCGGGTGACGGTCTTGCCTTCCGGCACGTCCTTCAGCGCCACCTCGATCTGGTCGATGATCTTCTCCGGATCCTCGGTACGGGGATTGTCGGAGGTCACCACCACGTCGTCCGCCAGTTTCAGCGCGATATCGCCCATGATGGGGCGCTTCTTGTTGTCACGGTCGCCGCCGCAGCCGAATACGGCCCACAGGCGGCCCTCGGTGATGAGACGGGCGGTGTTCAGCACGTTCTCCAGTCCGTCGGGAGTATGGGCATAGTCCACAATGACGGTATAAGGCTGTCCGGCCTCCACCAGCTGGAACCGGCCGGGAACACCCTCAAATCCGTCCAGCACCTTCACGATGGTGTCGAAAGCCACTTTCTCCTCCAGCAGGGCGCCCACAGCGCACATCACGTTGTAGACGTTGAACTTGCCGGTGATCTTCAGATGCAGGTCCATGACGCCGGCGGGAGTGTGCAGTTTCAGGAACATCTCCTTGGCCTCCACCTGGTACTCCAGGGGGTAGATATCATTGTCCGAACCCATGCCGTAGGTCAGGAACGGCACGCGGGTCCGCTTCTCGATCACGGCGCTGGCCGGGTCGTCCGCATTGAACACGGCGCTCTTGTTCCCCTTCTCCCCTTCCGCCAGATGCTCGAACAGCAGGCTCTTGGCGTCACGGTAGGCTTCCATGGTCTTATGGAAGTCCAGATGGTCCTCGGTGATATTGGTCAGCACCGCGGTGTCGAACTCGATGCCGGCCACACGGTTCAGGGCCAGGGCATGGGAGGACACCTCCATCACGGCGTAGCTGCAGCCAGCCTCCACCATACGGTGCAGGAACTTCTGCAGGTCCACCACGTCCGGGGTGGTATTGTGGGCCTCGATGGACTCCTCGCCGATCATCACGTTGATGGTGCCGATAAGGCCCGCCTTGTGGCCTGCCTCCATGAGGACGCGGCGGATGATGTTGGTGCTGGTGGTCTTGCCGTTGGTGCCGGTGACACCCACCATCCGCAGCTTTTTGCCGGGATAGTCATAGAAGTACGGGGTCACGATCTCCATGGCCTTGCGGGTGTCCTCCACCTGCAGCAGGGTCACGCCGGCGGGAATCTCCGCCGGAATCTCCTCCACCAGCGCAGCCACGGCGCCGGCCTCCACGGCCTTCGCCAGATAGCGGTGTCCGTCCACGGTGGCGCCCCGCAGGCAGATGAAAAGGCTGCCGGGCTCAACCACGCGGGAGTCGGCGGTGATATCGGTGATCTCTTTTTCCAGGCTGCCGGCAACCTTCACGCCGGGCAGCATCTCAGCAAGTCTGTTCAACATTTTATGCATCATATGCGCTCTCCTTAAACACTCTTAAAAGTGAAACGGCAGCCTTAAAAAGGCTGCCTCTCAAAGTCTGTTTTATTATACCATACATGCTTTTAAAAGGCCAATAGTTAAGTTGGAAAACTTGCTATCCACCTTGTCAGTTTTTACCTGCTCTCACATAGATATTGTTGCGCGCCACGCTCATCCCCAGCTGCTGGGTGGCGATGGCCGTGATCCGCTCGGGACCTTTCAGCTGGTCCACTTCTATCTTCAGTACGGCGTTCTGGGAAATCAGCTGCGCCTCCTGCCCCTGCAGCGAGATCAGCTGGTTGCTGGCGTTCACCACCATCTGGCTCATCCCTACCATCATGGCATAGCTCAGCAGCAGGGATACCGCCAGTACGGACACCTGGTAGAAAAGCACTCTCGCTCCGCTCTTCACCCTGGGCCGGACAGCCGGATGCTGCCGCACGACTCTCGGCATCTCCCGTTGTCTTTGTGACTCCTGTTCCCATGATTCAGCGTAATTGTACTTTCTGGCTAACATATGAATTCCCCTATCTCTTCAAAACCATCCTGCAGATCAAAACAAAATAATAAAATAAAATTCTCTCTATGGTCTTACTTCATGTAGGTCGTACTCTATGTGGTCTTGCTCTTTATCGTACTTGCCATACGGTCCTGCTCTATGTGATTCTCTCTTGTTCCGGCGCCCTTCCGGGCTCCCGCGCTGCGCCCCTCCGGGCTGTCTGCGCTCCGACGGGCCGGCCCGTCAGATCTTCTGTGCGTACCGCAGTCTCGCGCTGCGGGCTCTGGGGTTCTCCTCCAGTTCCGCCGGTCCGGGAACCAGGTTCCCCACCTTGCGCACAGAGGGTTTTCTGCCGCATACACAGGGCATCTTCGGCGGGCAGATACAGCCTTTCGCCAGCTGTGCCAGTGTCTGCTTCACGATCCGGTCCTCCAGGGACTGGAAGGTGATGATTCCCACGCGGCCGCCTTTCTTCAGGGCTCCCACCGCGTCCTCAATGACGTCCGGCAGGATGTTCAGCTCGTCGTTGACCTCGATCCTGAACGCCTGGAAAGTCCGTTTCGCCGGATGGGGACCGTCCTTGCGGGCCCCTTTGGGAATGGCTTTCTTGATGATCTCCACCAGTTCTCCGGTGGTCTCTATCTCTTTCTCCTTGCGGGCTTCCACGATGAACTGCGCGATCCGCTTGGCCCACCGCTCCTCACCGTATTTCCAGATGACCTCGGTGAGCTTCTCCTCGCTGTAGGAGTTGACGATATCTTTCGCCGTGGTCTTCCCCTCCTGGTTCATCCGCATGTCCAGCGGACCGTCATGCATGTAGGAGAAGCCCCGTTCCGGTGTGTCCAGCTGATAGGAGGACACGCCCAGGTCGAAGAGGATGCCTGTCACATCATGGATGTCCAGGCCCTCCAGCACCTGCTTCAGGTTCTTGAAGTTCGATTTCACGATCTTCACCCGGCAGGGCGCGTTTTTCAGTCTTTCCGTGGCCACCGCGATGGCATCGTCGTCCTGGTCGATGCCGATCAGCAGCCCCTCCCCGCTGAGGCGGGAAGCGATGGCTCCGGAATGTCCCGCACCGCCCATGGTGCAGTCCACGTAGATTCCGTCCGGATCGGTGACCAGCCACTCGATGCATTCATCCAGCAGCACGCTTTTATGTACAAATTCCATAGTATCGTCCTTTATCAGATATCGATGTCCAGATCGCCCAGCTCTTCCATCATGAACTGGTCCGCATCCTGGTTCTGTTCCTGCCATCTCTCGGCAGCCCAGATCTCCGCCTTATCCCCCACGCCGATGATCACCACATCCTTGGCGATGCCGGCATAGGCCCTCAGGCTGGCGGCCACGAGCACGCGGCCCTGCTTGTCGCAGCTTCCCTCGGAGGCGCCTGCGAAGAAGAAGCGTTTCGCGTCACGGGCGCTTTTCTTCGCCATGGGCAGCGCGTTCAGCTTCGCCGCGAACTGCTGCCATTGCTCTTCGTCGTAGATCAGGAGACAGCCGTCGAAGCCCTTGCAGATATAAAAGGTCTTCCCCAGCGCCTCCCGCAGTTTGGCAGGGATGAAAAGACGGCCCTTGTCGTCAACGGAATGCTGATATTCTCCAAGAAACATCTTTTCCACCCCTTTCCCCCACTTTACTCCAGTTTTAACCATTATATCTTATTGATAACAATTTTGCAATGTTTAAACAGGCTATTCCAGTAGGATATCGGCATTTTTTTAAAAAAGTATGACATTTCAGCCTCCCGTCTTCCACTTTCCGGGTCAGAATGATATAATGACCATATCAACGACTGTAGTAAATAACACTGCGGATCCTATAAACGAGGTGAACAACATGGCAAAAATTACCAGAGATACCAACATCATCGAAGCTGTACAGGCACATCCTGAGATTATCGAAGTCTTCGGCCAGTACGGCCTGGGCTGCATCGGCTGCATGGCCTCCCAGTTCGAGTCCATCGGCGAAGGCGCTTCCGCCCACGGCCTGGACGTGGACGCCCTGATCGAGGACATCAACGCCTGCATCGAAGCTAACGAGAAATAAAAAACACCGCATCGGCGGTGTTTCATAGGTCCCCTGTAACATGAGGAAGAGCCTGCCCCGCATCGCGGAGCAGGCTCTTCTGCTTTATCCGGCCCACCGGCCGGTATTTTTTT
>CALAZX010000130.1 GCA_937926555.1 uncultured Negativicutes bacterium
CACTATGGATTTTTGTTTTTTGATTAACTGTTCAAATTCATTTTACAACTAACCACATATTTACATTATAAAAATAGACATGGACATACGTATGTCCATGTCTATAATATTTTGTCATTATTTTCGATTTTTTATAAATTTTCTATATATTTTCTCTATTTATGGCATGTCCCGCTATTATCTACCCTGTCCCGCTTCCGGAAAGGGGTGGATTGATACTGAAAATCCTTATTCCCTGGTATCCCGGGGAATGTTTCTTGCGGAAAACGCAAATTTATAAATAGCGGTCAAGTTTTCTCTCAGATCCGTCTGAACGCCTCGGAAAGAGGAGGGATCACCTGTTTCTTCCGGCTCAGGACACCGGGCAGCAGGTAATACCGCTCCGTCTCCCTGGCGCCGAAAGCCGCGTCCAGCACCGCCGTCCGCTTGCCGGAGAACAGCAGCACCGTGGTCTCCCCCAGGATATCCGTCACCATCAGAAGGGACAGGTCGTAGCCTTCGCTCCGGCGGAACTCGTCCAGGGCTTTCTGCAGCGCCTCCAGATGCTCCTCCGCCTGCTTCCGGTCCATGATGTTGATCTGGCTGACGGTGATCTTCTCCTTGCCGAAATCGAACTCCTTGAAGTCGTTGCGGATGATGTCCTCCGCCGACATGGTGTTCAGCACGCTGCCGGCCCGGAGAATCTCCATGGCCAGCCCCTCCGGATCCTCGATGCCCGCCTGGACAGCCAGCCGCTCCGCCGTCACCTTGTCAGTGGCCGTGGCGGTGGGAGAGCGGAAATAGAGGGTGTCGGAGACGATGGCGGAGAACAGCAGTCCCGCGATACGGGGCGGCATGGAGACATTGGCATTCCAGGTCATGTTGGCCACGATGGTGGCGGTGGAACCCACCGGCTCCTGCCGGATATAGATGGGGGCGCCTGTGGTGAGGCCGCCCAGCCGGTGATGGTCGATAATCTCCAGGATCCGGGTCTCCTCGATGCCCTCAGCGGCCTGGCTGTGCTCGTTATGGTCCACCAGCACCACCTGCTGCCGCTCCGGCTCCAGCATCATGCCCCGGTCCACGATGCCCGCGTACTTCCCGTTCCTGAGGACGGGGTAGCTGACATACTTGGCCGTCAGTATCCTGTTCTTCACGTCGCTGAGCAGGTCGCTGCTGTTGAACGAGACAACGTTCCGTGTCATGAGCAGCCGCACGGGGATGCTCTGGTTGATCATCCGGGCCGTGGTGTAGCTGTCCATGGGTGTGCGGATGATGATGCCGTCATGGGCCTCCGCCACCTTCCTCACCTCGTCAGACACCGGCGTGTTGCGGGTGAGAATCAGTCCCACGCCGCCCAGCTCCAGGAGCTCCTTCTGCACGTCCTCCCGGTCGCCCATGATCACCAGGTCACCGGAGGAGGTGGTCTCCTTCAGGGTCTCCGTCCGGGAGGCGCCGATCTTGATCTTGCCCTTGAAGAGCCGGTCGATGTCGCCGCAGACCAGGGTGCCCTCCAGGGTGTCGATGATGCTGCGGAAACTGGTCTCCCCGTTCTCCAGGTCCATGATGGAGTCCTCCTGGTAGTACCGTTTGGCCAGGTCGCCCACCGTGATGATGCCGGCGATGCCGTCCTCCCCGTCCAGGACAGGGACGGACTTCAGCCGGGGATTGTCCACGAACAGCCGGCCCACATCCCGGAGGGAGGCGTCCTCCCGCACCGTGGGGGCCTCAAACAGCCGGATATCCTCCAGCACCGGATAGAAATAGTTGATGAGCCGGGGCACCGGCACATCGAAATGGTCCAGGACGAAAGCCGTCTCCGGGTTGAGTTTCCCCGCCCGGGCGGGCTCCGCGTCCATCCCCATCTGCCGTTTCAGATAGGCGTAGGCGATGGCCGAGCATACCGAATCCGTGTCGGGATGCCGGTGGCCGATCACCAGTACAGGTTTTTTCCGCATAATATCACCTTTCCCCATTGAACATTCTCAAAGGTGTCTCTTCTCTCATAAATATGACACAACGTTATTCCGGGTTGGTCTCCGTCTCCCGGATGGTCAGCTCCCGGAGCAGCTCCGTCGGCGTGATGTTGTGGTAGGCCAGCAGCATCATGCAGTGGTACCACAGGTCGCTCATGCTCTCGGTGACGGCGTCCTTGTCCCCGTTCTTCGAGGCGATCACCGTGTCCACGGTCATGGCGCCGATCTTCTCCAGCAGCTCGTCGGGATCACCCTGGAGCAGGTTGTGCACATAGGAGGTCCGGCCTCCGTGGCTCCGTTTGTAGAGGATCAGCCGGTACAGCTCCGCCAGGATGCCGTACATCCCCGGATCCCGGGTCACCGGCAGATTCCGGTTGCCGCCGGCCAGCCACAGGGTGTCGGAGAAACCGCCACCGCCGCCTTTCTGCTGGAAATCCTCCGGCACAGCCAGTTTCACCAGCAGGGCTGTGCCTTCCGGATTGCGGAGGATGGAGAGCACCGGGATGCGGCGCTCCTCCGTTTTCCCGTCAGATCCCGTGGCGGAGAAGATCCACACCTCGTCCGCCGCGATTTTCTCCAGGGTCTCCCGGTCCAGATGGACCAGGTCCAGCACCTTGCCGCCGAAACCGTCCAGCAGCACCGCCGGGATCAGTCCCTCTTTATTATAGGAAAGTGTACTCCAGTCAGTCTTTGTCATGGCAAACGCACCTCCATCCCGTAACTTGCCATCTCCTCTTTCAGCCGGAAGAACCGCCCGTTGTCCGGGCCGTTCCCCCGCACGACGCCGTCCACGCCGCATCCTTCCAGGATCCGGCGGACCGCGCCGCTGTCCGTATCGTCAAGGAACACCGCCAGGGGCACCGGCACCAGCCGGACCGCCCGCCGCAGGAAATCATCGGAGAAGGGCTTCCCTTCCCGCTGCCGGAGGAGAAACTCCCCCGCTCCCGCACCGGCGGCTTCCTTCATATAATCAAGCGCGTCCTCCGCCAGGACTTTCCGGCCGTCGGGATCCGTGATCCGATATGCCCCGCCGCCCTTCTCCTCCAGGCAGAGGTACATGGTCATGCAGCAGCTGCCGAACATGCCGGAGCCCTCTTCCAGCAGCTTCCGGGAGGGCAGCCTGCCGCCGCCAAGGACAACCTTGTCCGCGCCGGCGTTGAGCCGCTGCCGCACGGCAGCCAGCCCCTCCACACGGCCTCCCACCCCCAGGGGCAGGAAGATGCTGCCGGTGACACGGCGCACGCTATCCATGTCCACCTCACCGGACCCGTCCGGCAGGAGGAGCAGCTCGTCCGCGCCTTCCAGCCCTTCCGGGGTCCGGGTCTCCCCTTCCGTCAGGGCGAGTATCCACCGTTTCGTCAGCATGGGTCACCCGCTCCTTTCTTTCGTCCGGGGTCCGCGGCGGATGCTTCCGCTGCCGCAGTCCTCATTTTCTCCGTTCCGTAGGTCTCCGCAGAGCTTTCCCCGGAGGCGGATGCCGCTTTTCCCGTCCCGTAGGCTCCGTCGATGAACTTTCTCAGCAGGAGGATACCCTGCCGGTCGGATTTCTCCGGATGGAACTGGAGTCCCAGCACCCGGCCCTTCTCCACGGCGGCCACCATCTCCATACCGTAATCCGTGGTGGCGGTGACGATGTCCCCGTCCTCCGGCTCACAGCAGTAGCTGTGGATATAGTAATGGTGCCCGCCGTCCTGTCCGCTGACGAAAGCGTCCTTCCGCAGGCAGCAGAGACGGTTCCAGCCCACATGGGGTAGTTTCTCACCGGTAGGAATCCGCACCGCCTTGCCCTTGAAGAAGCCGATGCCCTCCACGCCGGGAGTCTCCTCCCCGGCCTCAAACAGCACCTGCATCCCCAGGCAGATGCCCAGGTAGGGCCTGTCCGACTCCAGGTACCGCCGGAGGGCGGGAAGCAGCCCCGTCTTCCGGAGATTGGCCATGCAGTCGCCGAACGTGCCCACCCCGGGCATGATCAGCGCCGAGGCGCGGTCCACCGTGCCGGGGTCCGAGGTGATGAGGGGCACGCCCCCCGCCGCCTCCACGGCCCGGGCCACGCTGTAGAGGTTGCCCATGCCGTAATCCACGATCACAACCTGTCTGTCCATACGCTCCCTCTCCTGTCAGTCCCGCCGCTCCAGCCGTTTCCGGATGGCGTTGGCGTGGGCGTCCAGCCGCTCCGCCTCCGCCATGTTGATGATGTCCGGCGCCGCCTCCAGCAGTGACTGCCGACTGTAGGCGATGATGCTGGACTTCTTCATGAAACTCTCCACGTTCAGCACGCTGTAGAACTTGGCGGTGCCGCCGGTGGGCAGGATGTGGTTGGGTCCCGCGAAATAGTCCCCCACCGGTTCCGGAGAATCCTCTCCCAGGAAGATGGCGCCGCAGTTGTGGAGCCGGGGCATCAGCTGGAACGGATTCTCCGTCATCACGGCCAGATGGCCCGGGGCGCTGAGGTTGGCCATGTCGATGGCCGTATCCATGTCCGGGGCGATGATGATCTTGCCGAAGGCGTCCAGGGAGTCCGCCGCGATCTCCTCACGGGGCAGTTCCCGGATCTGCCTCTCCAGCTCGTCCACCACCTTCCGGGCGATCTTCTCGCTGTCCGTCAGCAGGATGGCGCTGGCCAGGGGGTCGTGCTCAGCCTGGCTGAGCATGTCCGCCGCCAGGTACACCGGGTTGGCCTTCCTGTCCGCCAGGATGAGGATCTCGCTGGGGCCTGCCAGCATGTCGATATCCACATGGCCGAAGACCTCTTTCTTGGCCAGGGTCACGAAGATGTTCCCCGCGCCGGTGATCTTGTTCACCCGGCGGATGGTCTCCGTGCCGAAAGCCAGGGCCGCGATGGCCTGGGCGCCGCCCATCTTGTAGATTTCGTCCACGCCGGCCTGCTCCGCCGCCACCAGCACGTAGGGATTCATCTTCCCGTTAGGTCCCGGAGGCACCGCCATGACGATCCGCCGCACGCCGGCCACTTTCGCCGGGACGGCATTCATGATTACGGAGGAGGGGTAGGAGGCCGTTCCTCCCGGCACATAGATGCCCACACTGTCGATAGGGGTGATCTTCTGTCCCAGAAGGCTGCCGTGGGGCCGCTCGGAGAACCAGGACCGGGGAAGCTGCTCCTCGTGGAACCGCCGGATGTTCCGGATGGCCCGCTTGATGGAGTCCACGATGGCCGGGTCCACCAGGGTCCGTGCCTCGTTGAACTCCGCCGCGGAAACCTTCATGGTCTCCGGCGTCAGCTCCACCTGGTCGATCATCTTGGTGAAATACAGCAGTTTCTCATTGCCGCCATGGCGCACGCTGCGGACAATGCGGTCCACCACCTGGGCGGCGGTGAGATGCTCGCCCCACATGGCGTCCACCCCGTCCTGCACCCGGGGGCTCAGCGCGATCTCGTCAAACGCGTCTTTCTTCAGCAGCGCCGCCATTTCCGGCACTGTCATTCCTCTGGCATCAACAATCTGCATAGAATACGCTCCTTGTTCCCGGTTCTTCGCCGGGCTGTTCTCATTCTCTCCAGTTCATTCCTGCCGGCCTCTTGCTCCGGGCTCGCGCTTCCGCATCTCCCCCGTCTCTTTTCCGGCTTCTTTTTTTCCTCTTCTCCTGCCGGCCTCTTGCTCCGGCATCTTTTTTCCCGAGTATCTTTTCTTCTATTATACTCTTTTATTATACTCTTTCTCTCTTCTTTCTTCCCGGGGCGCCCCAAGTCCTTCTTTTGGACAAAAAACTGCGCCCGTCCTGATACGGTCCCGGGCTCTCGGCCCGCAAACCCGCCTCATCGCGATGCGCAGTATGTGTTCTCTCTTTTTCGCCCTGCCGTGCCATCGCTGTCAGAGACAGAGATATTCCGGATCAGCCGGGACTCCGCTTATCTTCCTTCGCGGACAGCCCGTTTTCTCTCAGCCCGCTCTTTCTCGAACTGTGCTTTCAGCAGCACTTTCGGAGACCGGGTCTCGTGATGTTTCTCCTTCAGGTTGGCCAGCGCTTTGGAATAGCCGTCCTTGCCGTACACGAGACAGCGTTTCACTCTGGAGATGGTGGCGGTGCTGGCACCGGTCCGTTCCACAATCTCCTCGTATTTGATGCCCTCGTCCAGCAGACGGGCCACCTCAAACCGCTGGGACAGCGCCTTGAACTCGCTGATGGTGCAGACATCCTCCAGGAAATTGGCGATTTCCTGTTCCGTCTCCAGTGATTTCAGCGCCTCGCAAAGCTGCCGGGTCAGACTGTTCTCGATTTTTTCTGCCATGATGTTTCCCCCTATCGGCCGACCGCACCTGCCCGGTGCCCGCGGCGTTTTTTCACTATCGTACTTAATGAAAGGATATTATCCCCTTTTGTAACAATTTATCAATTTATTGTATGAAAGTCAATATTTCCCGGGCAATTTTTCCCTCTTTGACAGAAAAGTTCACAAAAAAGCTAGGATTTGATTTTTTCTCCGCCCTTTTTTCTCCCCACCGTTACATTTGTAACGTTCTGCCGTTTTTCTCCTCTTTTCCATCCGTCTTTTCTACATTAATACAAATTGTCATTGACAAGCATGCGGATAAAATGTATCATTGTACTATATTTTAATACACATTCTATAACTGAATACCAATTCATCAAGAGTAGCGGAGGGAATGGCCCTGTGATGCTACGGCAACCACACTTTGTGAACGGTGCCAAATCCAGCGGGTGACCCGGCAGATGAAAACTCTACGGAAATACGGACTCTTCACCTCTGGCGAAGAGTTTTTTTGTGCCCCGCGGCCCAGGCGGCGGGATGCTGAACCTGTTGACCGGAATCTCTCCGGAGGTTTCCGGACTCTCACTATAGAATGTAGAAAGGACCAAGGCATGATTAAACTAGTAAATGTAGAAAAAACGTATGTAAGCAAGGCCGGCAACATCGCCGCCCTGAAGAAGACCAATCTGGAAATCAAGGAAGGCGAGATTTTCGGCATCATCGGTCTGTCCGGCGCCGGAAAATCCACTCTGATAAGGTGCATCAACATGCTGGAGGTTCCTACCGGCGGTCAGGTGTTTGTCGATGGACAGGAACTGACTGCCATGTCTGAAGGAGAGTTGCGCAAAGCGCGGCAGAGCATCGGCATGATCTTCCAGCACTTCAACCTGCTGTCATCCCGCACCGTCTATGACAACGTAGCTTTTCCTCTGGAGATCCAGGGACTTTCCAAAGAAGCCATCCGGGAGCGGGTGATGCCGCTGCTGGAACTGGTGCAGCTGGAGACCCGGGCGGACTACTACCCCAGCCAGCTCTCCGGCGGTCAGAAACAGCGTGTGGGCATCGCCCGGGCGCTGGCCTCCAATCCGAAAGTGCTCCTCTCCGACGAGGCCACTTCCGCGCTGGACCCCCAGACCACCAAATCCATCCTGCAGCTGCTGCGTGACATCAACAAGCGCATGAACATCACCATCGTCATGATCACCCACCAGATGGAGGTCGTGAAAGAGATCTGCGACCGGGTGGCTGTCATCGAGGGCGGCCACATCATCGAGGAGGGCCCCATGGCCAAGGTGTTCACCGAGCCCCAGCAGCCCACCACCCGTGAGTTCGTCAAGACCGTCAACGAGGTCCATGTGCCCGACCTGATCGCGTCCGGCGGCATCAAGGACACCTACTTCGACGGCGCCCGCCTCATCGTCAACCTGACGTTCCTGGGCAACAGCGCCGGCGATCCCCTGGTATCCTCCATGATCAAGAAGTACAACGTGGACGTGAACATCATCTCCGGCAAGGTGGACTCCCTGAAGGACACCCCTTACGGAACGCTGCTCATCGAGATTCTCGGTGACCGGGAGGGCATCGCCCAGTCCCTGCAGTACATGAAAGACGCCGATATCAGACTGGAGGTGATCGGATATGTCTCCTGATATGATCGACCTGCTTATCAAATCCTTTTTGGAAACCTGCTATATGGTCCTGGTCTCCGTGGGCATCGCCACCCTCATCGGCATCCCCCTGGGAGTCATCCTGACCATCACCCGTAAAGACCATATCCTGCCCAACGCCTTTGTGAGGAACGTGCTCGGCGCCATCGTCAACGCCACCCGTTCCACCCCCTTCATCATCCTGATGGTGGCCATCATCCCCATCACCCGCATGATCGTGGGCTCCTCCATCGGCACCACGGCAGCCATCGTGCCGCTGACCATCTCCGCGGCGCCCTTCATCGCCCGTATCATCGAGTCCTCCCTGCTGGAGATCGACAAGGGCATCATCGAGGCGGCCCAGTCCATGGGCGCCAGCCCCATGCAGATTATCCGCAAGGTGCTGCTGCCCGAGTCCCTGCACTCCATCGTGCTGGGCATCACCCTGGCGACCATCAGCCTCATCGGCGCATCCGCCATGGCCGGCGCGCTGGGCGGCGGCGGTCTGGGCGACCTGGCCATCCGCTACGGCTACCAGCGGTTCCAGATGGACGTGATGCTGGCCACCGTGGTGGTCCTCATCGTCATGGTGCAGGGCATCCAGACCCTGGGCAACTACGTGTCCCGGAAACTGAACAAGAACAAGATCTCCTGAGACGGAGGAGCGCGGCGGCATGCCCGTTCCACAGCCCCTTCCCCGTCCGCGAAGACGGGATGCGGGAAGAAGCCGGAGCGCGCTGCTTCGCCTCATCTCCCCGGAGAAAGAAAGAACGCCATATCCGCGGCCTGTCCACAGCGACAGACGCGGGTATGGCGTTCTTGTTATTTTTCCAGTATCTTCTCATCGGATTCCGCTGTTTTCCACAGCTTCTTCCTGATTCATCCGTTTAGCGGCAGATTCCGCTCTTTTCCTCCATTTTCCGCCACATCCGGCAGAAACACGGAATCACTTGCGGATACCGTAGAGCAGATGACGGGTCAGCAGTCCCGCCAGCGCCTTGGGATCCTGGACCCCCTGCTCCAGCGCGGTACGGCTGAACACAATCATGGCCAGGCTGAAGAAAACCTGCTTGGCGATACGGGCATCGGGCACGGTCTCCTTGAAGAAACCGGACTCCATCCCCTCCCGGAAGACGTACTCCAGGGGCAGGGCCTCCTCATTGAGGACCACGTGATAACGGAGGATCTCCCGCTGGACTTTCTCCGAGGGCATCTTGCCCCAGCGGAGCATCAGCTTCAGCTCCCCGTCATCTCCCTCCGTGCTGCGGAATCCCTGGTTGGAACCGGTCATCTCGAAGCAGAGCACCTGCCAGAGCACGGTGTTCTTCAGCAGGAAGCGGATCCACGCCTCCACAATCTGCCGGATACGCTCCTCGATCTCCTCAGAGGAGAAGGCGATGTCGTTCAGGGTCTCCATCAGCTCGCCGTGTTTCATGGAGATCAGCGTGTAAAACAAGTTGTCCTTGCTGCCGAAATATTTGTAGAGTGTCCCCTTGCCGGTGTCGGCCAGGGCGATGATCTCGTCCAATGTTGTCTGGCTGTATCCCTGTTTGGCGAAAATCTCCTCCGCCGCCAGCAGCAGCCTCTCTTTTTTATCCAGGCTGCGGTATTCTACTATGTCCATCAAAAAAACTCCCTTTCTGTCCTGACGCGCCTCCCCGCCCCGGGACTTTCTCTGTGTCCTCCAGGGCCTTTTCCCGGCCGGATACCCCTCCGCCGGCATGGTCTGGCGCCTCTGACTGCCTTCCGGATGTGTGGAAGGACTCTTACTTTACATTAATTTCCTATATTATACCCATTTTCCCGCCTTTTTACCAGTGCCACCCCTTTTATAATTCTGACCAATGCGCTATAATTAATGATGGTAAACAAATATGTTCTTTATTTTAGGGAATACTTGATAGAGGAGGGTTTCACCATGTTAAAATTCGTATCCAAACGGTGTAAGGGCTGCGGCATATGCGTCAACTTCTGCCCCAAAAAGGTCCTCGAAATTACCGAGCTCGAGAAGAGCGCGATCATCAAGGGAAAAGAAGACGAATGCATTGAGTGCGGCCAGTGCGAGATGCGCTGCCCCGACTATGCGATCTTTGTGGACAAGGAATAAAGGAGTGACGTCACATGTCAAGAATTCTGCTGTTACAAGGTAACCAGGCAGTAGTCGAGGGTGCTATTGCGGCCGGCGTTAAATTCTACGGTGGTTATCCCATCACCCCCTCTACCGAAATTGCTGAGCAGCTTGCTCTCCGCCTTCCCCAGGTTGGCGGTAAATTCATGCAGACCGAGGACGAGCTGGCAGGTCTGGGCACCGCCGTGGGCGCTTCCATGGGCGGCAAGAAATCCATGACCGCCACCAGCGGCCCGGGCTTCTCCCTGAAACAGGAGATGCTGGGTCTGGCCTGCATCGCCGAGATTCCCGTGACAATCGTGGATGTGCAGCGTGTAGGTCCGGCAACCGGTCAGCCCACTTCCCCCGCACAGGGCGAAGTGATGCAGTCCCGCTGGGGCACCCACGGCGACCACTGGGTTATCGTGGTATCCCCTTCCAGCGTGCCGGAATGTTTCGACCTGACCATCCGCGCCGTGAACCTGAGCGAGAAATACCGTGTCCCCGTCATCATCCTGATGGACGAGGTTGTGGGCCATATGCGCGAGAAGATCGTGCTGCCTGACGACTACAGCCAGATCGAGACCATCGACCGGAAGACCCCGGACTGCAAAGTGGAGGATTTCCTGGCCTACGGCTGCGAGGAAGGCTCCCTGGTTCCGCCTATGGCGGCATTCGGCAGCGGCTACCGCTGGCATGTCACCGGCCTGGTGCATGACGAGACCGGTTTCCCGAAAAACGCGCCGGAAGCCACGGTTAACTGCTACAACCGTCTCCGCGACAAACTGATGGACAACGTGGACGACATCGTGGAAGTTGAGAACTACCGGATGGAAGACGCCGAGTTCGCCGTAGTGGCGTTCGGCGGCGCGGCACGCACGGCTTACGAGGCTGTGGACATGGCACGTGCCGAAGGCCTGAAAGTAGGCTTCGTACGCCCCGTCACCATCTGGCCCTTCGCCGAGAAACAGATGAAAGAGGTTGCCAAGAAAGTGAAAGGCATCCTGGTGCACGAGCTCAATGCCGGCCAGTACGTCCTGGAAGTGGAACGTGTGGTAGGCAAGGACTGCCCCGTTCATTTCTACGGCAAATACGACAATTCCTCTGCTACTCCCGCACAGATGCTGGCAGAGATCAAGAAAGCCATGGGCTGAGTGTGAGAGGAGGATTATCTTATGAGCGTTATGGAAGATTTAGTTGAGAAATATTTCCGCCCGGGCCGCCTGCCTCACATCTGGTGCCCCGGCTGTGGCAACGGTATCATCACCGGTGCCATCGTGAAAGCCATCGATAAACTGCAACTGGACAAGGACGAGGTTGCCATCATCTCCGGCATCGGCTGCTCCAGCCGTTCCACCGGTTACCTTGATTTCAATACCGCCAACACCCTGCACGGCCGCGCACTGCCTATCGCGACAGGCCTGAAGATGGCGAACCCCAAACTGAAAGTAATCGTTCCCAGCGGTGACGGCGACGCCACCGCCATCGGCGGCAACCATCTGATCCACGCCGCACGCCGCAATGTTGACATGACCCTGGTGGTATACAACAACAGCATCTACGGCATGACCGGCGGTCAGTACTCCCCGATGACCCCCAAGGGATCCAAGGCATCCACGGCTCCCTACCTGACCATCGAACCTTCCTTCAACCTGCTGGAACTGGCCAAGGCCGCCGGCGCGACCTACATCGCCCGTGCCACCACCTTCCACGTTCCCACCATGGTTGACGTGATCGCCAAAGGCATCCAGCACAAGGGCTTCAGCGTGATTGAATGCGTCACCGCCTGCCCCATCAACTTCGGCCGTCAGAACAAGGCCGGCTCCGCCGCCAAAATGATCGAATGGCAGCGTGACCATGCAGTGATGATGGGCGCCTGGACCCGTATGACCGACGAGCAGCGGGCGGAAGCGAAAGCCGCCGGCAAGTTCCCCATCGGCGTTCTCTTCGAGACCAACGATGTGCAGGAGTATACGGAAGCCTATGACGAGATTATCAAACGGGCACAGGGAGGGAAATAACAATGAAACACAATTTTCGTTTTTCCGGCACCGGCGGCCAGGGTCTGATCACCGCCGGCATCATCTTGGCTGAAGCCGCCCTGCTGGACGGCAAGGAAGCTGTACAGTCCCAGTCCTACGGACCGGAAGCCCGCGGCGGCTCCTCCAAAGCCGAAGTCATCATCTCCGACGAGATCATCCATTTCGGCCGCGTGACCTGCCCGGACGTTCTGCTGGCCATGAGCCAGGAGGCAGCCAACAAATACACCAAGGACTGCAGCAAGGACACCGTGGTTGTCACCGACTCCCTGTTCGTGCAGGATGTACCCGGCACCTACGGGAAACGGATCGACCTGCCCATCACCCATACCGCCACCGAGGAGTGCGGCAAGACCCTGTTCGCCAACATCGTGGCGCTGGGCGCTATCGTGGCGCTGACCCACTGCGTATCCGACCAGGCTATCGAGAAGGCCGTCCTGAACCGTGTCCCCAAAGGAACGGAAGAGGCCAACAAGAAAGCCCTGGCAGCAGGCATGGCACTGATCAAGAACCTGTAATCGCATTGACGAAAGAAAAAACCACCCCGCCAAGGCCAGGATGGTCATAGAGAAAGCATCCCTCCACAGGGCAGGATGCGATGCAGAAACAGCAAGAGCGCTGTTCTCC
>CALAZX010000131.1 GCA_937926555.1 uncultured Negativicutes bacterium
TATACCCTTCCTCCTCTTCCGCTTTTCTATGGCGTTTTAAACGGCTCAGAGAACCTTCTTCAGATAGGAGAGACAGTTCTCGTGGGTGATCCGCTCTATGGTCTTGTCGTTGAACTTGGTGGACAGGAAGTCGATCAGCGGACGGAAATCCTGCACGCCCTTGATGTCCTTCGGCGGATGGCTGATGCCGTCGAAATCGGAACCGAAGCCCACATGGGTGTCGGTGCCCATCAGGTCGAAGATGTAGGCGAAATGCCGGTAGACGCTCTCCATGCAGGCGTCCCGCCAGTCCTTCTCCAGGAACTGGCCGGCGAAGGTGATGCCGATGAAGCCGTCCGTCTCCAGCAGCGCCCTGATCTGGTCATCCCGCAGGTTGCGGGGATGGTCGCAGAGGGAGTAGGCGTTGGAATGGGTGGCGATCAGCGGTTTCCCGCTGTGCTCCAGCACATCCCAGAAGCCGTAGGTGGAGATATGGGACACGTCCACCGCCATGCCGATCCGGTTCATCTCGGCCACCACTTTGCGGCCGAATTCCGTCAGGCCGCCCTTGCTGCATTCCTCGTTGACGCCGTCGGCGATATCGTTGCGGTTGCTCCATACCAGGGTCATGCAGCGCACGCCCAGGTGGTAGTAGACCCGGAGGATCTCCAGGCTGCCGTCGATGGCGCCGCCCTCCTCGATGGCCAGCAGGGTGTTGAACTTGTGGTCCTTCACGTCGTACAGGTCTTCCCGGGTCAGAATCTGGTGGACATCGATACCCTGCTCGCGCATTTTGGCGATCTCCATCAGGTATTTGTCAATCAGCTTCAGGGTATAACGGCTCCCGCCGCCCCAGCGGAATTCCGGGGTGGGAACATAAAGCCCTGCGAACTGCAGCCCGCCGCCGTTCTCGATGATGCGGCGCGCATCCACCATCTCAGTGTTCTCGTATAAGTCCAGGTTTTTCTTGTACAGTTCGGTGATTGTATCACAGTGACAGTCGCAAATAAACATCTTTTCTCACTCCATTTCTTCCATATTGACGGCGGGAAATCTTTCCCGCCATGTTTCATTCTGGTAGGTAGCTATTATATCATGTTTTCCGGGAAGAACCGGAAAACCGCTCCATGTATACAATATAAAAGCATATTAAGAAGAATTTGATTAGATATATGTCACAATGTTTACAGAATGAAACGGTGAGTGTTTCCGATGTATTGTGCGGATGGAACGGTATCGGCGGAGACTGAGCGGGCAATAAAAAAGAGGACACGGTGTACGTGTCCTCTTTATGGTGATAGGAGCTGCAGACGGTGCAGCCATTTGAGAATGGTTGGGAAATAACCTCTCTACTTATTATTTCCGTTCCACAAAACAAGCTTGTGCTTAGTGACGCATGCCGTGATGACCGGTGGTCTTGGTGTCGTTCTCCAGTGCGTCCCATGCCTCGTTGGCACGTTCTACGAACAGTTTGCGTACATCCATGTTCTCGCCCAGGCCGTGGATGTACGGAGTAACTTTGAAGCCTTCGGCCTCCAGGATGCTCTTATGGGAATCTTCCTCGTCACCAGCCATGTCGTTGTTGGCATGGTCGCCGGCTACCATCATCATGGGCATCAGGGTTACGTTCTTGATACCTTTCTCTTTCAGGATGGGGATCACGGTGTCCAGATGCGGCCAGCCCTCTACGGAGTAGATCAGGATGGTGCCTTTGTTCAGAGCGGACAGACGGTCCTGCATAACAGCGTAGTAAGCGTTTGCCGGATGGGGAGTGCCGTGAGCCATTACCAGCAGAGCGTCTTTTTTGCCCAGTTTCGGGAACTGGCTGGCCATAGCTTCCATGGACTCTTCGATGTCGTCGCGCTGGTCTTCCTGACCCATCCAGTACATCAGAGGCAGACCCATGGTCATTTTCTTGAAGTCTTTTTTGTAGATGTTGAAGATAGCGGTGTCATAGTCGTATTCCATGCCCGGGATCACATCCAGGGTAGCCAGTGCTACGCGGGTGTAACCTTCTTTTTTCAGCTGTTCCAGAGCTTTCTCCGGGGTGGGGATGTCGATGCCTTCGTTGGCTTTCACACGGTCCACGATGATGTGGGAGGTGTAAGCGCATACAACTTTCACGCCGGGATGAGCAGCCTGGATGGCTTCAACAGTCGGGTTGATGGTTTTGTTACGGGTATCGGTGAAAGTGGTACCGAAGCTCATAACAACGATAGCGTCTTTATTGGGCAGGTTCTGCATATGCGGGTTGTTGTAAACGCGCACGCCGATTTCAGATGCCTGCATCAGAGCCGGAGTCGGATCCTTTACTTCCGGGTTCAGGGAGTAAGCGGCATAACCGGGGATGGCTACTGCCAGGCAGCTCAGGGATAAAGCAAGGGTGGTCATCAGTTTAGAAGCTTTTTTCATTGTGTACAACCTCTTTCTTTCTCTTTTTTAGACAAAATAGTTTTTCGCATCCGCTTTTTCCGGAAAGCGGATTTCGCAACTTGCCCTAATTATAAAACGAAATAGTTAAAAAATCAATACTAGTAGTATGAGTTATCATTAAAACATGTGAAAAAAGTATCAGATCCATACAGTTACGCATGAATCTGATAGGAAAAAGACAATTGTTCAGTTTTTGCCGTCGTCCAGCTCGTTCACAATCTTCTTGATGCCGGCGAAAGTCTCGGGGCTGATGATGTGCTCGATGCGGCAGGCGTCCTTCTCGGCAATCTCGGGATCGACGTGGAGCTTCTCCGCCAGGAAGCGGGTCAGCGTGTTGTGCCGGTCCAGTACGGCGGATGCCTCTTTCAGGCCGGATTCCGTCAGGACAATCTGGCCGTCAGGCTCCATGATGATATAACCGCTTTTCTTCAGGATGCCCATGGCCCGGGATACGCTGGGTTTGGAGAAGTCCAGTTCGGTGGCGATGTCGATGGAACGGACACTGCCGTTGCGTTTCTGCAGCACCAGGATGGTCTCCAGGTAGTTCTCGCCGGATTCTAAAAGCGCCATGCTGTCACTCCTTTCACGGTACTGGTGATAATAGGTCCGCTGGCGGCAGTCGCCGGGCAACGGTATATGATGCGGCGGTCTGTCGTCGCAAGGTGATACTGTATTGATGTTATTTTATCATTATATGGCTCCATCTTCAAGCTTCCGCAGGAAGGCAAACGGGCTCATCTGTGGTAAAATGGAGGAAGAAAACGCGGAGCTGCCTGCCGGAGCCCCGGATAACATTTTCTGACCGGCTGGCTGATGACTATATAAGGAAGCGGAATGAGAGGAACGGAGAGATGACATGCTTGAATTCATGAGAGAGACGGAACACCTCTGGGACCGGCTGGCCCGGGCGGAGAAGCCGGTCGTGCTGTATGGCACGGGAGACGGCGGGGACAAGATCATCGCAGAGCTGGAGCGGCGGGACATCCCCCTGGACGGTGTCTATGTCAGCGATGATTTCGCCAGAGGCCAGGAGTTCCATGGCATCACCGTGGGACGGTACAGCGACCTGGTGGCGGAGCCGGGCCGGTATATCGTGCTGATCGCCTTCGCCAGCGAGCTGCCGGAGCTGCTGGAGCGATTCAGGGAGCTAGACAGCCTCCAGGAGACCTATGCGCCCCATGTCCCCATTTTCCCCGGGGACGAGACGGTGTCGCCGGCCTGGCTGGATAAATACCGCGCTCAGTTGGAGGAGGTTTACGGAAGGCTGGGGGACGGGTTCTCCCGGAAGGTTTTCGCCGGCATCCTGGACTACAAGCTCAGCGGCAAGCTGCGCTATCTGGAGGAGATTGTCTCCCTGCGGCGTGAGGACCTGGAGAGCCTGTTCACCTTCGGACCGGGGGAGAGCTATCTGGATCTGGGGGCCTATGACGGGGACACGGTGGAGGAGTTCCTCAGCCTGGTCCCCCGGGATGGAGAAGGACATCCGCTGTACCGGCGGATCGCGGCCCTGGAGCCGGACACCCGCAACTTCGGCAAGCTGGAGGAGCGGATGGATGGATTGCGGCAGGCCGGGGAGGAACGGATGGCGGAGGACCGTCGGGGCAGGGAGGCATCGGAGGAATCCGATGCGTCGGAGCCGCCGGAGAACGGCCGGATCTCCTGCATCCACGCCGGCATCTGGAGCGAGCCGGGAATCCTGCGGTTCAACCGGACCGGCGGACGGCAGGCATCATTCTTCAGCACCCGCCCCGAGGGAGAGGACCCGTCGGCGGTGCCCCGCAGGAAACGGGAGCGCTGGACCGAGGTGCCGGTGGTCTCCGTGGACAGTCTCCGGGAGAAAATGACGGAAAATACGTTTTCCTACATTAAAGTAGACGTGGAGGGCGCGGAGCGGGAGATGCTGGAAGGGGCGGAAAAGACGCTGGAACGGGACTGCCCCAAGCTGCTGCTGGCCGCATACCACCATGACAACGACATTTTCCGGCTGCCGCTGCAGCTGTGGAGCCTGCAGCCCGCATACAGGATTTTCCTGCGGAAACACCCCTATGTGCCCGCCTGGGAGCTGAACTTCTTCTGCCGACGGGAGGACTGAGGGGGAACGTCCCCGCATGCCGCCGGCGGGACGTTCTGCGGACCGTATCCGGATTCTGTCCGGGACGGAAATCTGCCCGGATATATGACTGCGGGGAAAAATATTCTGCGGACGGTGGGATCACGGGGAAAGATGCCGGGACGCCCATGGGAAAATTCAGTTTACATCAGCAAACTTGTGAAAAATGGGCTGAATCGTACTCAATATGTAAAAAATGACACGGTTTTTTAGGCTACACTATATTTTCATATTGCTTTTTTCAGTGGTTTTTGGTACGGTTGAGTTAGGTAAAATCAAGCACTTTGGAGAGGAAAAAAACGGGACGTGTTTTGTCCAGGTAGGACAAAATTAGCTTTGTGTCCAATGGTTACAGAAATATAGTACACTACTTGTACAAAGTTACGAAAAAGTGTAAAAAACACACGAACTTTTGTGACGGTGTAAGCAGGAAAAAATAAAGCTTACACGAATAAGTATATAGTGTACAATATTTAGGTATAAGTCTTTTCTCAGTTGTACAAATTAAAAAGGAGTGTGAGGATTTTGTTAAAGCACAAGAAGCTTTTTGGTGCTGCTGCAGTTGCAATGGCAATGACGGCCGTTCTGGCCGCAGGTTGCGGTGGTGACAAAAAAGCCGCAGCTCCGGCTGACGGTAAAGGTCCGAAAGGTGATGTGATGGTTTACACCTCCATCTATCCGGATATCATCGACAACATGTGCAAACCGAATGTCGCCAAAGCTTTCCCGAACCTGAAAGTGACCTGGTTCCAGGGCGGTACGGAGAAAGTGAAGACCAAGATCGCCGGCGAGATCAAAGCCAAGAAAATCGGCGCAGATGTGCTGATGGTGGCTGACCCCTCTTATTATTTGGCATTACAGAAAGACAATCTGCTGTTGGATTACATCTCCCCCAACCAGAAGGCCGTTGTTGCCGACAAGGACAAAAATGGCGCCTGGACCGCTGTCCGGATCAGTAACATGATTATCGCTTACAACAAGGACAAGCTGAAACCGGAAGATGCTCCCAAGAGCTGGAAAGACCTGACCGATCCGAAATGGAAAGGCAAAATCGCCATGCCGAACCCGATGTTGTCCGGCACCGCTTATGTAGCGGTAGGCGCCCTGGCTGACAAATACGGCTGGGAATACTTCGACAAGCTGAAAGCCAACGGTATCCGTGTGGAGGAAGGCAACAGCGCCATCCAGAACAAACTGCTGACCGGCGAGTATGCCGCAGCCATGATTCTGGAGGAGAACATCCTGAAACTGGCCGCCACCAAACACGAGCCGCTGAAGGTTGTATATCCGTCCGACGGTATCATCTGCGTTCCGTCCCCGATCGCCATCTTCAACACCACGAAAAACCAGGAAGGCTCCAAAGCGCTGGTTGACTGGTGGCTGTCCAAAGAAGGACAGGAAGCTGTCGTGAAAGGCTGGATGCACTCCGTACGTGACGACGTGCAGCCGCCTGAAGGCGCACCTGCCCTGAAGACCCTGCTGCCTAACGCAGTGAAGGTTGACTGGCATAAACTGGCTACGGAAGACGCTCAGATCAAAGAAGCGTTCCGTTCCCGCGTGATGGATTGACAAATTTATAACGGGTAAGTCTCTTGTGCAGACGGTCTCCGTCTGCACAAGGTTTTTACAATACTATTTAATTCAATGAACTTCA
Organism: uncultured Negativicutes bacterium; assembly: GCA_937926555.1. Classification (GTDB taxonomy): domain Bacteria; phylum Bacillota; class Negativicutes; order Acidaminococcales; family Acidaminococcaceae; genus Succiniclasticum. The sequence continues at coordinate 6,177 of CALAZX010000131.1, forward strand.
GTGTGTCATCTGCGGACCAGGTGGGACATTTGAGGTAAGTCCAAAGGAGAGAATGACCCTATGTTTAGTAACAAGAAACTGTTAGGCGCTGCAGCACTGACGATGACTCTGTCTGCTGCTCTGATGACCGGCTGCGGTGGCGGCGACAAAGCTCCCTCCGGCAAAGGCGGTCCCGAAGGCAAGGTGATGGTTTACACCTCCATGTATCCCGATATCATCGATTCCATGTGTAAACCCGACGTGAAGAAAGCCCTGCCCGAGCTGGACGTGACCTGGTTCCAGGGCGGTACCGAGAAAATCAAGACCAAGATCGCCGGCGAGATCAAAGCCGACAAGATCGGTGCCGATGTCCTGATGGTTGCAGATCCTTCCTACTACATCTATCTGAAGCAGAAAGGCCTGCTGCTGGACTACAAGTCCAAGAACATGGATCATGTCGTAACCGGTTCCGACAAAGATGGCGCCTGGAGCCCTGTCCGCATCAACAACATGATCATCGCGTACAATGCGGATAAGGTAAGCAAGGACGAGATCCCCACCAGCTGGGAAGATCTGACCGATCCGAAATACAAGGGCAAAATCGCCATGCCGAACCCCATGCTGTCCGGTACCGCTTACGTAGCAGTAGGCGCGCTGGCTGACAAGCTTGGCTGGGATTACTTCAAACGCCTCAAAGACAACGGTCTGCGCGTAGAGGAAGGCAACAGCGCCATCCAGAACAAACTGCTGACCGGCGAGTATAAAGCCGCCATCATCCTGGAGGAGAACATCCTGAAACTCCAGGAGACCAAACATGAGCCGCTGAAAGTATGCTACCCGAAAGAGGGCTGCATCCTGATCAATTCCCCGATCGGCATCATGAAAGCCACCAAGAACCCCACCGGTGCGAAGGCACTGGTTGACTGGTGGCTGTCCCCCGCAGGCCAGAAGGCTGTAACCGCGGGCTGGATGCACTCCGTACGTGACGACGTAGAGCCGCCGCATGGCGCTCCCGCCCTGAAGACCCTGCTGCCCAACGCCATCAAAGTGGACTGGGACAAGCTGGCTAAGGACGAGTCCGAGATCAAGGAGAAATTCCGCACCATCGTGATGGAATAATCCGTTCTTGCGGAATCAAGTGTTGTACGTGTTTGTCTGAGTTTCAACAGGATGGCGCTCCGCTGTCCTGCAGCAACGAAGCAATCTGAAATTTACTGAAATCAGGGGACTTTTCCATGCCCCTGATTTCCTATTCTTTAACTCTCACCGGCCAAAACCGGGGAAAGGAGACAAAGTGAAAAAGTCTTTGCCCCGCCTGGATAGTAAATTCATCGTAATTGCTATTTCCGTGCTTTTATTATTGTATTTCATCGTATTCCCGTTACTGGTACTGATTTATGACAGCCTGTTTGTAGATGGTGTACTGGATATCAGCAACTATAAAGACGTGTATGGCAAGGCCGTCAACTGGAGGGCCCTCACCAACACAGTGGAACTTTCCTTAATCGTTATGGTTGCCAGCGTTGTGGTTACATTTCCGATGGCCTGGCTTGTTGGGCGTACGGATCTTCCCGGTAAGAAAAAATTCCGGACAATCCTGGTAGCAAGCTATATGATCCCGCCATATGTGGGTGCGATCGCCTGGGTTCAGCTGCTGAACCCCAGTGTGGGCTATCTGAATGATGTGTTCAAATTCATCTTCGGCCTGTCGGCGGCACCTTTCAACATATATACGATGGGTGGTCTGGCCTGGGTGCTGACCCTGTTCTATTCTCCCTTCGCCTTCATCACTATTTCCCGGGCAATGGAGAAAATGGACCCCACGCTGGAGGAGGCGGCCCGTGTTTCCGGCGCTTCTCCGCTGAAGACCCTGATTGATGTGACCTTACCTCTGATGATGCCGTCCATCGTGGCCGGCGGTCTGCTGGTGTTCATCGCCGCAGGCTCCTGCTTCGGTATTCCCGCTATCGTGGGCATGCCCGGCAACATCGAAGTGATGACGACACGTATTGTTACTTTCGTATACATGGGTGACGCCAAAGGTATCCGTGACGCCACGGCCCTGGCTGTATCCCTGATGGTGCTGGCCAACGCGCTGCTCTTCTTCATGAGCTGGATGCTGAGCCACAAGGACTACACCACCATCAGCGGCAAGAGCACCCGCCCCAACATGGTTGAGCTGGGCAAATGGAAATGGCCGGCAGTGGGCCTGGTAGGCGGCTACGCATTCATCGCCGTGGTTCTGCCCCTGGCATCCATCGTCATGACCTCCTTCCTGGTGAGCATGTCCAAAGGCATCACGCTGAGCAACTTCGGCTTCGACGCCTGGATCCCTGTCATCACCAGCTCCCAGTACATGGAGAGCATCTGGCGCTCCGTGGTGTACGGCGTTGTGGCTGCCTGCATCGGCACCGTTCTGGCGCTGTTCATCGCTTACCTGTCCGTGAAGACCAAGATCTCCGGACGAAACCTGCCCGACCTGCTGGTTGTGCTGGGCGGTTCCACCCCCAGTATCGTTATCGCCCTGGCGCTGATCATCACCTTCTCGGGCAACTACGGACTGAACCTGTATTCCACCATGTGGATCCTGGTTGTGTCCTACCTGGTTAAATATATGACCATGAGCGTACGTACCATCGCCGCATCGCTGAGCCAGGTCCACATCTCCCTGGAGGAGGCGGCCCTGAACTCCGGCGCAAGCTGGCTCCGTACCTGTAAAGATATCATCATACCGCTGATCGCACCGTCCATCGTGGCCGGCTGGTTCCTGATCTTCATGCCCAGCTTCTACGAACTGACCATGTCCAATCTGCTGTATGGTGCGGACACCAAGACAATCGGCGTACTGCTGTATGAGCTGCAGACCTATGCGGACACCCAGAACGCTTCCGTACTGTCTGTGATCATTCTGCTGATTGTTCTGGTCGGCAATCTGATTCTTAGCAAAGCGACCAAAGGTAAAGTAAGTATCTGACGAAGGGATGGATTATTGTGGCACAACTCAAGCTTGAACATATATTTAAAAGATTTGGCAAAGTCACCGCTGTCGGTGATTTCAATATCGACGTTGCGGACGGGGAGTTCATCTCCTTCCTGGGACCTTCCGGTTGCGGCAAGACCACGACCCTGCGCATGATCGCAGGTTTCGAGAAACCCACCGAAGGCACCATCACCATCGGTGACCAGGTTGTCAGCGACGCCTCCAAGGGGCACTTCCTGCCTCCGGAGAAACGCGGCATCGGCATGGTGTTCCAGTCCTACGCCGTATGGCCCCACATGAACGTGATCGACAACGTGGGCTACCCCCTGAAAATCCAGAAGGTTCCCAAGGAGGAGCGTCTGGAGCGTGTGATGAAGATGCTGAAACTGGTGCACCTGGAAGAATACGCGCACCGTTTCCCCAACCAGCTGTCCGGCGGCCAGCAGCAGCGTGTGGC
>CALAZX010000132.1 GCA_937926555.1 uncultured Negativicutes bacterium
GGGAGGATCAGCAGCCGGTTGTAGGTCACCTTCACATGATGCTGCACCACCAGCGCGTTGTTCACCGCCACGAAGGACTGCTCAATCTTGCCGCGGGGGATGTTGAAGATACGTCCCAGACCCACGGCGAAAGGAAACAGCGTGTTGATCGCCTTCCAGGCCCAGAAGTAGAGAATCTTCGGCATAGGCATCCCCAGGATAGCCAGCACGATGCTCAGCTCACCGGCGAAGAAGAAAAAGACCACAGCACCCACCAGCATGCCGAAAATCGTCGGCAGCCCCTGGTTGATGGAGGCCAGCCCCAGGAAAGTCACTTTCCACACCAGGTACAGGATGATGGCGGTCACCACGGCGCTGAAAAGGATCAGTGCCAGAAACACGCGTTTTTTCGGTTGAATTCCCATATTTATCGTCGCTTCCATTGTTTTCCTACTTATATTTCCCCATTAGTATTTTCCTGCTGATTCCCGTCCGGGTCCCACCGCCGCCATGATATCCGGCAGCTGCTTTCCCGCGCGGGGCATCCGCTTATTTTCCCAGCTTGTCCCCTTCGGACACGCCGTGCCCGTTCAGGAACCCGGCCGCCGGCATCCGCTTCTTGGAGGCGGGCTGCAGGGTCAGGATGCGGAGCAGGAAGTCTCCGCAGGCCACTTCGAAATGTTTCTTCGTCACATGGACCACGGTACCGGGCTCCGCCTTGGCGGGCTCATCGGTGACACGGGTCTCCCAGATCTTCAGCAGCTTGCCGTCAGGCAGCCAGGTGAAGGCGCCGGGCACAGGGTCGAAGCCCCGCACCAGGTCGTGGACATGCTGTGCGGATTTCTCCCAGTGGATCTCCGCCATGTCCTTGGTGAGCAGGGTGGCCATGGTGACCTCCGCCTCGTTCTGGGGTTCGGGCTCCAGGCCCTCCTCGATCCGGGGCATGGTCTCCACCAGGAGCTCCGCGCCTTTCTCAGCCAGGATGTCATGCAGCTCCTCGAAACTGGTCTCGGGACCGATGGGCACCACCACTTTGCTGTACATGGCACCGGTGTCCATCCCCTTCTCCATCCGCCTGATGGTCACGCCGGACTCCTCCTCGCCCTTGACGCTCGCGTACTGGCTCGGCGCCGCGCCCCTGTACTTGGGCAGCAGGGATGCGTGGACATTGATGCAGCCGTACCGGGGGATGTCCAGAATCTCCTGGGTGAGGAACTGGCCGAAAGCGGCCACTACGATGAAGTCCGGATTCCATTCCTTCAGCTTGGCCACGAACTCCGGCTCCTTCACCTTCTCCGGCTGGTAGACCGGCAGCCCCTGCTCCAGGGCGTAGGCTTTCACCGGCGTGGGGATCATCTTATGGCCCCGTCCCTTGGGGCGGTCCGGCTGGGACACCACCGCGGTGACCTCATATCTGCCGGATTCCAATAAAGTACGGAGAGAACCCACGGCGAAATCCGGGGTTCCCATGAACACTACTTTTTTCAACTGATTCACTCCTCAAATCCTGTATCTTTGTGAATGGGGCTGACAGAGACGGCCTTGTCCGTGAACAGGATGCCGTCCAGGTGGTCCAGCTCATGCTGCAGGCAGATGGCCAGCAGCCCGTCGGTGGAGATCTTCATCCGCCGGCCGGTGAGGTCAGTGTACTCGCACTCCACATATTCGGCACGCTCCACGTCACCCTCGAAATCGGGGACGGAGAGGCAGCCCTCGCCTACCAGCTGGGAGCCTTCCTTCTTGGTGATCTCCGGGTTCACCAGCTGCAGGAGCCCTGTCTCGTCACCTAGGTCGATGACCACCATGCGGCGGGAGATTCCCACCTGGGGCGCTGCCAGACCGATGCCGTTCTTGGCGTTGTACAGGGTATCCACCATGTCTTTCATCTGACGTTTCACTTTCTTGTCCACTTTCAGGACAGGTTTGGCGATCTCTTTCAGGACCGGATCGCCGGCGGTACGTATGGATAATACTGCCATTTCTTTCCTCCAGATTCATTCTTTGTCGCGGTGTTCCGCTATTTTCTTGCTTTGTTGATACTCTATTTTCCAACCTTAATATCGTTTTAGGTATATCTAGGTAATTATATCATATTTTTGCGCCGGATGCACCTGCCGTCCCCGGAGGGGACATTCTTCCGGGAAGGCGTGTCTGAATCAGGCCTGCAAAGGTGTCAGATTGGCTTCCCCTGCAGGACTGCGCCGGCCAATCCGCCACGTCATGGCGGATCCGGCTGACCGGTCAAAATCACAGCACCGTCAGCGGGTCCACGTCGATCCAGATGTTCTTGATCTCCTTGTAGCCGCTGGCCAGGATGGCCTTCTTCACTTCGGCCTCCTCCCGGGTCTTCACCAGGATGGTCATGCGGAACTGGTCCCGCACCTTGGCCACGCCGGAGGGGACAGGCCCCAGCACCTCGGTGCCGGTCCAGCCCTCCTCCTTCTGTTTCCGCCGCAGGTATGCCGCCGCCTCGTCCGCCAGTTTCAGGGCGTTCCCCTGGTCCGTGTCGGAGACGGTGAGTTTCAGTATCCTGCTGAAAGGCGGATAGGAAAGCTCCTTCCGCTGTGCCAGCTCGCCCCGGGCGAAGGTGTCGTAATCCTGCCTGGCAGCCAGCTGGATGATGGGGTTCTCCGGGTCGTAGGTCTGCAGGACCACCCGGCCCCGCTTGCTTCCCCGCCCCGCTCTGCCCGCAGCCTGGGTCAGCAGGGAGAAACCCCGCTCCGAGGCGCGGAAATCAGGCAGGTTCATGGTGCTGTCCGCAGCCAGGATACCCACCAGGGTCACGTTCTCGATGTCATGGCCCTTGGCCACCATCTGGGTGCCCAGGAGCACGTTGGCCTCCTTCCGGGAGAACCGTCCGATGATCTCCTGGTGGGCCATTTTCGCCACGGTGCTGTCCTGGTCCATCCGCAGCACCCGCACCCCGGGCATGCTGGCGATCTCCGCCTCCGCCTTCTGGGTGCCGGTGCCGAAGAATTTGATCCGCTTGCTGCCGCATTCCGGACAGACCGTGGGGATGGGCGCCACGTTGCCGCAGTAATGGCAGCGCATCAGATTCTCGTCGGCATGGTACACCAGGCTCACCTCGCAGTGGGGACACATCAGCGTCTCGCCGCAGTCCCGGCACATGACGAAGGTGGAGAAGCCGCGCCGGTTCAGCAGCACGATGGCCTGCTCCCCCTGTCCCACGGTGGAGATCAGCTCACGCCGCAGTTTCCGGGAGATCACGGAGAAGTTCTTCTCCGCCAGCTCACGCCGCATGTCCACCACCGTCACCTCCGGCAGCACCGCGCCGGTGGGGCGCATGGTGAGCCGCAGGTGGGTCATGGCGCCGGAGATGGCCCCGTGGTAGCTTTCCAGGGAAGGGGTGGCACTGCCCAGAAGCAGCACGGCGCCGCAGTTGCCGCAGCGTTTCTCCGCCACGTCCCTGGCATGGTAGCTGGGACGCTCCTCCTGCTTGTAGCTGCCCTCCTGCTCCTCGTCGATGATCACCAGACCCAAGTTGCGGAAAGGCGCGAACACCGCGCTGCGGACACCGATGAGCACACCGGCGTCCCCTCTGCGGGTGCGGTACCACACATCCGCCCGCTCGTTCTGGGACAGTTTGCTGTGGGCCACCGCCACGGTGTCGCCGAACCAGGCCTGGAACCGGCGTACGATCTGGGCCGTCAGCGCGATCTCCGGCACCAGCACCAGGACCTGTTTCCCCTGGCGCAGGGCGTACTCCGCCGCCCGGAGATAGACCTCCGTCTTGCCGCTGCCGGTGATTCCCTGGAGGAGGAACTCCTTCTCTGTGGATGCGGCTTCCCGGAACCGGTCCAGGGCGCCCACTTCGCCGGGTTCCTCCCTGCGCAGGTCCAGGGCTTTCTTCAGGCTGTCCACCGCCGCCTTCTGCTCTTCGGTGAGCTGCAGCGTCTCCAGCCGTTCCGGCAGCTCGTCATAGCTGTTCCGGAGCACCCGTTTCTCCCGGCGCTCCGCCCAGCCCTTCTCCGCGATGGTGCGGAGGATGCCGCCGCTGACACCGTGCTCTCCGGCCTCTTTCACCGTGAGGCACTCCGCCAGCTCACGCTCCTCCCCGTCCGGACGTTCTTTCTCCGGCAGGGCGGCGATAGTCTCCGCCTGCTCCTGCAGCACCGCCAACGCCTTCATCTGGGCGGGGACGGACTTGTCCCCTTCCGCCAGGGCGGCGCGCCCTTCCGCCGTGATCCGGTAGGCCAGGAAAGTCCGGGGCTTTATCTTCTCCTCGAACTCGTAGGCCACCAGCTTGCCGGCCTCATTGTAGATGGCGCTCCGCCGGATGCTGCTTTTCCCCGGGATGAAGAGCCGCATGGCCTCCGCCAGGGAGCAGAGATAATAAGAAGACAGCCACCGGGCCGTCTCCAGCATCTCACCGTCGAACCAGGGACGGGTCCCCAGCACCGCGGTGATCGGTTTCACTTTGTCCAGGTCGAAATGTTCCGCGGCCTCCTCCGGGGAGAAACTCTCCACGATGAAGCCCTCCGTCTCCTGGCGGCCGAAAGGCACCACCACACGCCAGCCGGCGCCGGGTGTGCCCATCTCCTCCGGGACACGGTACATGAACTGCCTGAAAAGATTCTTCACGGGCAGGTTGATTGCCACTTGCACATAGATCAAGGGACATGCCTCCTGTATGTTTTCCGTCAAATCGTTATCTGATACATAATGTAGTACGCAATATGGTTGTTCGAACTTTATGGTTCCGTATAGTTGTCATCTGGCCGGTGATGGCCGCATGAGACTATCCGGTTATGATTGCCCGTATCTGTCCACTCACTTCGCATGGCTGGTGCCGTTGGCGTAGTTGATGGTCACGCCGGGCTGCACATTGTAGACAAACACGTTGAAGTGGACCTTGCCGTTGTCCTCCAGGGACAGGGCCTCCATCTGCACCCCTCTGGCCACCAGGTCTTTCCCCTTGAAGATGGGGGTCACCCGGTAGAGCACGTGGTGGTTGGTCTTCTTCACGTAGTTCGTCACCTCGTTCTCGAAGGGCAGCATCCCGTCCACGTTGAGGTAACGGGTGCCGGTGATCAGGTTCAGGGGGTTCGCGTTCTCCCCCGCCAGCTGGAAGCCGATGAGGTGGCAGCGGTTGTAGAGATATTTCCCCTGGATATGCTCATACTTGTAGGTGTGCCAGCCGGTAGGCCGCACCGAACCGATAGGTCCCCGGGGTTCCGTGGGCATGGTCTCCACGCCGATCTTGGCGAAAGCGGGACCGCAGCGGCCCAGCTCGTCCAGCGGGCTGTACTCCTCGAAAGGTCCCCGCGCCTTGTCCTTCTCCGTGAAGGCGGGACGGTTCCTGTCGATCTTGACGAAGGGTGTGCCTGTATAGGGAGGGACATCTTTCAGGGATACCGGGCTGGTGCCTGACTTGGCCTCAGCCTCCCCGCCCTGCACCGATGAGGGCAGTGACGCCGCCGTCTCCAGTTTCTTCGCCGCGTCCGAGGCCTTCCTGTCTATCTGGGTGACGACCTTGGTGTCATTGCCTCCCAGGGCATGCCACACACGGGCCACGTCGGACTGGCTCGCTCCGAAGAAAAGTAAAAGAAGTACTATCGCTATGCGCATAAACTTGTTCATGAGTTCTCTCCTGTCTGTTTCCGCCGGAGCGGTTTTCCCGGAAGCTGCGCCTCCGGCTGAAATTACAGTATACATTTTACCATATTACAGCTTGATAGTCAGTATCGGTTTTATTGGTGTTTCGGCACAATATATAGTATAATAAGGTTAATCTGCGGGGCGGCAAGCGGCCGTTCCGGACAACTTAACCATTTTAACTTTAAATCTTTGTCTACTTTGCTTGACAGGAACGCAAAGTCATGTTATGGTTTATGTAGACAAGAAACAATGGTTAAAAAGTGAACGATAAGTAAGAGATGAGTGATCACCCATGACCAGAAAAACTTATACCAAAACTTTTAAATTACGCGCTGTTGATCTTGTCTTGCAAACAGAGATGCCGGTGACTGTCGCAGCCCGGAAGATGAACATCCACCATAACACCCTGTACCGTTGGGTAAACGCGTACAAGGAGCACGGTGAGGAAGCATTCGACGAGGCGAAACAGGTGGCCAACCCTGAGCAGGAGCTGACCGCTCTTCGCAGGGAGAACCGGGATCTGAAACAACAGGTCGACCTTCTCAAGAAATTCCACGATATGTTGGAACAGAAAGAAGCGGACAAATTCGAATTCATCAGAGAATACTCGGATCTGATCACCGTTTCAAAAGCCTGCGAGCTTTTCAGTGTCTCCCGCTCCGGCTACTACAAGTACCTGGCCCACAGCCCCGTAGAAGGGAAGGACAAGGACATAGCGCTGGAGAAGAACGCTACCAAGCAGACTACAAAGAAACAGACAAAGAAAAGAAAACGTCAGGCCTACTTGCGAAAAAAATAGTAACACCCGAGAATTTTACAAGGAGGTTTTACCATGACAGTAAGACGTTTACAGCATGAATTGAACCATCAGGACCCCGAATACACCATGATCGGTGAGAGATTACGGAGAAATGCGAGCCGGATCATCTTCATGAACAGCCTTATGTGCAATGGACTTTCCTGTAAGATTTTGAACAAGACCTGGAAGCTTGACAAGAAAAACCGGAAAAGAATCACCCATTATTAGCTCTTGTTCCACGACTTACAGCGACAAGGGAATAACATATGGTAACCGCCCATGTCTGCCACACTCTCTCGTGCAGAACCAACATGCGGTAACATAAAATCCCGTTTCCAAGATTTGGAGACGGGATTTTTTCATGCCCTTTTTCCCGTCACCGGCTCTCCCCCCGCTTCCTCTTTCCCCATATGATAATGTCCACTAGTAAAAATCAGAACGTGAAATAAAATTGCTCCGATATTGTCCACTCAATAAATCACCATTACTCATTGTTTATGTCCACCGCATCTTCCACAAAAGGACATCCATCTCTCACATGCACCATGCGCCACTGTTCCGCCTGCAGGATACCCCGCCAGCCTCCGGATTCTGATGAAAACGCCGTTCCCGGAGCGGCGGCAGATTCTTTTTCCAACAGATTGGAGAAAAATTTGCGGATATTTTCCGGAAACAGGGCTGCGAGGGCCACCAAAAACAAGAAACGCAAGCCTTCAGAGAAGCCCCCGGCTCACGGCTTTCCGTTCCGCCGCAGCGAAAGTCTGCATCCCCTGGGCGCCGCCGGTCTCCAGATAGGACTGGATCTGCTCCCAGCGGTTCTCCCGGACCAGGCGGCAGATCGCCGGCACCGCCACCAGCACCTCGCAGAGGGCGAAACGCCCCTTCCCCTCCTTCTTCCTGAGCAGCTTCTGGGAGACGATGAGCCGCAGGTTCTCCCCCAGCTGCCCGCAGACCTGCTGCTGCTGTTCCGGCGGGAAAGCGGAGACGATACGGCTGACGGTGCCCACTGCGTCGGAAGTGTGGAGGGTGCCAAGGACCAGATGCCCCGTCTCCGCCGCCGTCAATGCCGTGGCGATGGTCTCCCGGTCACGCATCTCCCCCACCAGAATCACATCCGGGTCCTCACGCAATGCCGCACGGAGAGCACCGGAGAAATCCGCCGTGTCCCGTCCCAGCTCCCGCTGCTGGATCAGCGCCAGCCCGGAAGGGTAGGAGAATTCCACCGGGTCCTCCAGAGTGATGATGTGGAGTGGCCGTGTCCGGTTCATCTCCTGGATGATGGCCGCCAGGGTGGAGCTCTTGCCGCTGCCGGTCATCCCCGTGATAAGTACCAGCCCCTTGTCCATCCCCACCGCCTCCGTCACCGCAGGTGGAAGTCCCAGGTCCGCCAGGACAGGGACCTCACCCGGAATCAGCCGCAACGCGCCCCGGACCGTGCCTCCCGCCCGGTAGAGATTCACCCGGAGCCGACCCATTCCCCGCTCCTGCCAGGAGAAATCGCACTGCCCGCTGTCCGCAAGGTCCCGCCGGTGCCGCTCCGTTCCTTTCTCCGCCAGCAGGTACAGCAGCTCCTTCTCCCCAATGTCCGAATCAGGCTTCCAAATCCCCTCTTTACTATATCCGGCTGTTTTTCTGTCCACCGGGGCCAGGACTCCGTCTCTCCTGAACCAGACGGTCCCCTCCGCCACATGGATGTCCGAGGCTCCCAGTTCCGCCGCCAGATTCCACAGCCGGCGCAGTTTCTCCAGTCTCTCAGTTCCCACGGTCCGCCTCCTCTCCGCCATCCGCCTCCGCCACGATGCGCAGTATCTCGTCCGCGGTGGTCTCCCCTGCCGCCACTTTCTCCCGGCCCGCCTCCGCCATGGTTATCCCTCCATGCCGGCATCCTTCCTGCATCAGGTCCTCCTCCGAGGCGTTCCCCATCACCAGCTCCTTCATGGCGGGGGTCACCGGCAGGATCTCCTGGACCGCGGTCCGTCCGGAGAAACCGCTGCCGCCGCAACGGGAGCAGACTTTCCCGCTCTCCGGTTCCCGGCTGTCTTCCGCCACCAGGAAGACCGGACGCTCCTCCCCGCCGCCCCCACGGGACGTGACAGTCCGGATGGCCGCATTCCGCCTTCCCGGCACAGTTTTTCCTTTCTCCCGCGCCGCGCTGCAGGTGCAGAGACGCCGCACCAGACGCTGGGCCACCACTCCTTTCACCGCGGAGGCCACCATGTAGGCGGGAATCCCCATGTCCCGCAGCCTTGTCACCGCGCCGGCCGCGCTGTTGGTATGGAGGGTGCTGAACACCAGATGGCCGGTGAGCGCCGCCCTGACGCATATCTCCGCCGTCTCCCGGTCTCGGATCTCCCCTACCATGATGATGTCCGGGTCCTGGCGCAGGATGGAGCGGAGGCCTTTGGCGAAAGTCAGCCCCGCCCTGTGGTTCACCTCCATCTGGTTGATGCCCGCCAGGGTGCACTCCACCGGATCCTCGATGGTGAGGATGTTCCGCTCCACCCCGTTCACCTCGTTCAGCGTGGCGTAGAGGGTGGATGTCTTGCCGCTGCCGGTGGGCCCCGTGATGAGGACCATGCCGTTGGGCATGCGGCAGAAACTCCGGTAGAGGGCCAGCCCTTTCCGGGAGAACCCCATGTTCTCCAGCCGCAGCAGCTCCTGGTTCTTCTGCAGGAGCCGGAGCACCACCTTCTCCCCGTGGATGGTGGGAAGCACCGACACCCGGACATCCTGCCGTCCGCCATCCCCTCTGCCTGTCCCTGCGGCGACAGCATTGGCGCCTCTTCCTGCAGCGGATCCGCGGATCGCGCCGCCAGCTGCCCCGGCCGCCATTCCGCTTCCATGGGGTCTTCCGTCATACTGCCCGGCACCCTGCCTGCGGGTATCGCCTGCGGATTTTCCGGGGAACGTGGAACCTTCCTGGCTTCTTCCCGCGGCGGCGCTTCCCCGCCTTCCACGGTCCCCATCCCCCTGCCGCATATCGCCCAGCCGCCCGTCCTGAGGCAGACGCCGCTCGGCGATATCCAGCCCGGCATGGAGTCTGATGCAGGAGACCAGCGCCCCGTGCTGCCCCGCCGGCAGCCGCACAATCTCCCGGAGGGAGCCGTCCACACGGAAACGGACCCGGGTCATCTCCTCCATGGGTTCGCTATGGATGTCGCTGGCCTTCATGGAGGCCGCCAGGGTCAGGAGCACCGCCGGCCACC
>CALAZX010000133.1 GCA_937926555.1 uncultured Negativicutes bacterium
TTACCGCCGGGCGCGGACGGGGGGGTTGGGCGCCGCCGGTCCGCGGGCGGGGGGGGCCCCCGGCACCGCGCCCCCTCGGGCCGGGGCCCCCCCCCCCCCCCCCCCCGCCCCCCCCCCCGCCCCGCCCCCCGGGGGGGGGCCGGGGCCCCGGGCGTGGCTGGCCCGGCGGATGCCGTCCTCGGTGGTGTAGCCGGTGGCCCGGGTCAGAGTCCAGCCTTTATGCCAGGACAGGGCGCCTTTCTGATGGAACTTCCTGAAGCAGTGGATGGTGTAGTTGTCGATCTCCCGGTCTTTGAACATGCTGTGGCGGAGATACTCCACCTGAATCTCGGTGCCGGAGGGGCAGACAATCTCGGGGCGGAAATCATTGCCGGAAGCCGCCTGCACTGTCATGGGAGAAGCCAGGGACAGCGTGACCGGAAGGATGGTGGCCAGGGTTGTGGGGATTGCCGCCGTCATTATGTGGGAAAACAGTTTCTTCTGCATAAAAATCACCTCTTTCCCTCAGTATACTCTTTTATCGGGACAGTGACAAACAGGGTAGGTGGGAAAGGGCCGGAATGGGGTATGCAGTATAGCCTGATGCATAAAAGGGATATTAAATAAGAAGAGAAAAGTGATATGGTGATACCGGTGAATTTTGCCGTAGCAGGGGACTGCCGGAGGAAAACACAGTCCGCAGCTCAGATTTCTTACATATCACTTGAATAAAAATGCAATCAGGCATACAATGGGGATAAGATGTGCCGCGGCAGGAGGCCGCGGACAAAAATATGGGGGTGTCGGAGTGGCTTTATTCTCGTTAGTGCTTCTGGTAGTAGCGATTTTTCTGGGTTTCTTCCGCAAGATGAACACGGGGCTCATCGCCATCGCGTTCGCATTGCTCCTGGGCCGTATGGCCGGGTTTCCCGACAAGGAGATCATCGCAGGGTTCAACTATTCGCTGTTCGTGATGCTGCTGGGCGTGACTTATCTGTTCAGCCTGGCCCAGATCAATGGCTGTCTGGACCTCTTGGCCAAGAAGGTGGTGGCGCTGGCGGGACGGCGGACCTGGCTGATCCCCATCCTGATCTACGTGTTCTCTACGGTGCTGTCGGCCATCGGCCCCGGCACGGTTCCCACCATGGCCATCATGATGGTGTTCTCCATGGCTCTGGCGGCGGAGATGGACATCAATCCCGCCATGCGGTCGGCACTGTCCGTGCTGGGAGCTTCCGGCGGCGGTGTGTCGCCCCTGGCGGCCACGGGAATCATCGGTATCAACCTCTGCGCCGATTTCGGGCTGGTGGGGATTGAGCGGGAGTTCCTGCTCAACGGCATCCTGTCCTCCACGGTGTACGCCACGGTGGTGTACTTCCTCCTGGGAGGCTACAAGCTGAAATCCGACAAAGTCATCCGGCAGGCGGATATCCCTCCGTTCAACCGGAAGCAGCTGATCACCCTGGCGGGCATCGCCGTCATGGTGTTCCTGGTGCTGGTGGTGAAGATCAACGTGGGCCTGGTGGGGTTCGCCGTGGCTATGGTCCTGTCCCTGCTCCGGGTTTCCGATGAGGGGGAGGCCCTGCGGCGGGTTCCTCTGGGCACCCTGATCCTCATCACCGGTGTGGGCGTGCTGATGCATATGATCATCGAGCTGGGCGGCATCACCATGCTGTCCAACGCCCTGGTGGCCGTGATGAACGAGGACACGGCTCCTTCCGTCATCGGTATCACCTCCGGCATCATGTCCTGGTTCAGCTCCACCTCCGGCGTGGTGATGCCCACGCTGATTCCCACTATCCCCAATATCGTGGCCCAACTGGACGGGAACCTGAATCCGCTGGAGCTGGCTACGGCCATCACCATGATTTCCAACACGGCGGGCATCAGCCCCCTGTCCACCGGCGGCGCCCTGGCCCTGGCGGCCTACACCTCTGCGGCGGACGCTTCCCAGCAGGAGCAGCAGAAGCTGTTCCTGGAGATGTTCGGCATCTCCGCGTTTGGCGTGGTTGTCCTCTGCATCTGCGCCTACTTCGGACTGTACCGCTGGCTGCTGTGAGGCTGGCGGGACGGAACCATCCGGGAGGGGAGTCTTCCGGAAAAGGACTGGGGTTCTCTTATAAAGGATGTTTGACATCGCAGTGAAGAAAAATACACATTTGTCTATATGGAAGTCATCTGTTTTCGCGACAGATGACTTTATTTTTTGTAAAAAACTGTACAGAAAAAATGCCCTTCTGAAAAAATATACCCGGGATAACAGTTTTTTCTTGAGTTGGAAGCCCATTGTCTTTAAAATAAAACCGTTATTTATTTCCCGGGGAATAAATCAGCTGGGAGATGGACAGAAAAGACTACCGCTGAGCTGTTCCTGCAGCGAGTGATAGAAAACAGGAGGAATCATCATGAGAAAATTACGTATCGCGATCACGGCGGACACCTATCCCTTCGCCAGTGAGATCACCAACCTGGTCCGGGCGCCCTTCACCGCGAGGGGGCTGGTGGATGTCATCAACGAGCTGGGGGCCATCCCCGTGGTGCTGCCGGATGTGCCGGGAGCGGCAGGGGAGGACTATGTGGACTTGTTCGACGCGCTGATCATCCCCGGCGGGCCCGATGTGGATCCCACTTTCTTCGGGGAGGAGCCCGGCTGGAAAATCGGCGCCACCAACTACAAGCGGGATGTCTTCGAGGCGGAGCTGTTCCGGGCTTTCCACAAGGCAGGCAAGCCTATCTTCGGCATCTGCCGCGGCTGTCAGCTGATCAACATCCTCATGGGCGGTTCCGTATACCAGGACCTGCCTTCCGAAAATCCGGATGCCTATATCCGCCATTCCCAGGGGGCCAACGGCTGTTATCCCACCCACCATATCAAGGTGGAGAAGGACAGTGAGCTGTACCGTTCCCTGGGGGAGACCGCCTACATCAACTCCCGCCACCATCAGGGAATCAAAGCCGTGGGCAAGGGACTGAAGGTCACCGCGGTGGCTCCTGACGGCGTGGTGGAATGCGTAGAGACGGAGAAGGACGGACAGATTGTGGCTGTCCAGTGGCATCCGGAGAACATGTGGCAGGAGCATCCCGAGATGCGGAAGCTTTTCGCCGATTTCCTGGCGCGGGTGAAAGCCTTCCGCAAATAAGCGGGAAATCCCGTAGCATCCGGATCCGCGCTGGCGGCACCAGGGAGAATCGGGATGGAGTCGGAATAAATCAGAACAAATCGGAATGCAATCAGAATAAATCCGGAATGAATCGGAATAAAATCAGAATAAATCCGGAATGAATTCATAATGGAATCCGGCGGAACGGAATGCCGGAAATCAAAAACAGTCAGGAGTCCTGTGTATGGAAAAAAACAAACTCGGTTTCTGGAGCATCGTGTTACTGGGCATCAACGGCATCATCGGGTCCGGTATCTTCCTGCTCCCCAACAAGGCCATGAGCCTCATCGGCCCGGCAAGTCTGCTGGTGATGGTGTTCGACATGCTGCTGGTGCTGGCCATCACCTTCTGCTTCGCGGAGGCCAGCGGCCTTTTCAAGGAGAATGGCGGCCCTTATATCTACGCCAAGGAGGCCTTCGGCGATTTTGTGGGCTACGAGGTGGGCATCCTCACCTGGATGACCCGCGTCATCGCGTTCTCCACCATGGGCGTGGGGTTCGCCACCGCCCTGGGCGGCGTGTTCCCGGAGCTGGGGACGCCGTTCATGAAAAACGTCATCGTCACCGTCATCTTCCTCATCCTGGCGGTGATCAACCTCTGCGGCGTGCAGCTGTACAAAGTGGTGCAGAACGTGGCCACCATCGCCAAGCTGCTGCCCGTGGTGCTGTTCATCGCCATGGGCGTCTTCTACATCCGTCCCGCCAACTTCACGCCCATGTTCCCTGACGGGGCCTATGTGGAGGGGACCTTCGGCGCCGCCGCCGTGATGCTCTTCTTCGCCTTCACCGGCTTCGAGTCCATCGCCGTGGCCGCCGCCGAGATGGAGAATCCCCAGAAGAACCTGCCCCGGGCCACGCTGATCACCATCTTCTCCGTGTCCGCCATCTATATCCTGCTGCTGGCCTGCGCCATCGGCATCATGGGTTATGACCTGGCATTGACCAACACGCCGGTCCAGATGGCTTTCGGCAAGATAGCCGGCACCTTCGGATCCTCCCTGGTGGCGGTGGGCACGCTGGTGTCCATCGGCAGTCTCTGCATCGGTTCCTCCTTCGTCACGCCCCATAGCGGGCTGGCCCTGGCCGAGCAGAAGATGCTGCCCGCCTTCATGACCGGCCGGAACCGTTTCGGCGCGCCTTACTGGTGCATCATTGTGTCCACCGTGCTGGCCATGCTCATCGCCTATACCGGCAGCTTCACCTATCTGGTGGCCATCAGCGTGGTGTCCCGTTTCTCCCAGTACATTCCCACCTGCCTGTCCATCCTGGTGTTCCGCCGGACCAAGAAAGACGCCCCCAGGGCGTTCCGCATCCCCTTCGGCCCGGTGATTCCCTTGCTGGCGGTGGCTGTCAGCCTCTGGCTGCTGACCCAGGCGAAACCCCAGCAGCTGCTGATGGGACTGGGCGCGGCTGTGGTGGCACTGCCGTTCTATTACTTCGTGCGGAAGAACCAGCAGGCCGCTTCTGAGCCGGAAACGGAGGAAGCCGCCGAAACGGTTTCCACGAAACCTGCCAACAGCGCGCTGTGACAGTCCTGAAAGGAACATTGTATTTTCACAGGCCCGGACGCGGCCGTAGCAAAAAAGCGTTCTCGAACCTCTCCGCCTTGGCGGGGAGGTTTTGTTATTTCCGGGTATTTGGGGTATGATGGAGAGGAGAATATCGCGGGAGCGGCAGGGAAGAACAGACCGTAAAAAGATGGAAAAAGCCGCTCCGGGTTCGATGAATGAAAGGATGGGGTGCGCGGTGGGTGTATCGGATATGATGGAAGGGCGTTATGGCGGCGTCATGCGCATCGCCAGCGGCGATGTGGTGGCGGAGCAGCTGCGGGTGAGATATCCGGGGGAGGAGATCGTCTCTTTCGGGGAGGCCATGTGCGAGGGCCGGGCGGTGGAGCCGGTGTTCGGACCGGAGTTCATCCGGCTGCGGAGCCTGGCCTACGGCGTGACGGAGGATATGTACCGGAAGAAATGCCCGGGGGAGGCTGTCCGGAGACTGGCGGGCAGAGCCTCTGTCTGCGTGCTTTATTTTGACGATGACATGTTCTGCGTGGTCAATGTGATCACGCTGCTGGCCTACCTGGAGGAGCTGGGTTTCAAGGGGGACGTGGTGCTGTACCGCCTGCCCTGTGACGGCTCCCTCCGCATCCTGGAGGAGCAGCCCCTGGCATTGGGCAAATTCGGCCCGTGCTACCGCCGGGTGCTGGTGGAGCGCCGGCCTTTCACCACGGAGCTGACGTATTTCGACAGCGGGATCCCTCTCTACCTGGACTATGTCCGGGAAGAGAACGACATCACCCGGTATATCCGGTTCAGTGACGGGCTGGGGGAGACGGAGCTGATGCACCGGCTCATGGAGCGGTTCACGGAGTACGGGCTCACCGACCTGGCCGCCCTCCGTTTCATACGGCAGGTCCGGGACGGAAGCGGAACCTGAAGGAGCTGTCCGCATCCGTGGGGAAATGCGGCAACAAGCTTCTGTGGGCATCCGGTACAGGCGCAGGGAGATAAAGATCTATGAAGCAGGACATGAAAATATAAAGAGACATAAAGAAAGAGCGCTGGAATCTCAAGTGAGGTTCCAGCGCTCTTCTGTTTTCTGTCGCTTATTCTGTTCAGAGGCTTATTTGATCTCAGCCGCTTTTTCCAGGAAACCGCGGAGAATATCGCAGGATTTGGCGAATTTCTCATTCTCTTCCGGAGTCAGTTCCATCTCCAGAATCTGTTCCACGCCGTTTTTGCCAATGACACAGGGAACGCCTGCGGCAACGTCTTTCTGACCGTATTCGCCGTTCAGGGCGGTGGAGCAGGGCCATACCAGTTTCTGGTCATGGAAGATGGCGGAGATCAGCATGCCTGCAACGTTGGCGATGCCGAACTCGGTGCAGCCTTTGTTGTCCACTTCGAAGTCGCCGGCCTTCTTCACCTGGGTCTGCAAGTCTTCCAGGTCCAGTTTCTTCAGCTCGGGGTTCTCCTCTCTCATCTGGAGGAAGGGGATGCCCTGGATGAAGATGCGGGACCAGACAACGAAGCTGGAGTTGCCGTGCTCACCCATGCAGAAGCCGGAGATAGAGCTTCTCCTGAAGCCGGTCTCGCGGGCCAGCACGCGGAGCAGACGGTAGGTCTCCAGGCTGGTGCCGGTGCAGAAGCAGCGGTGGGGATCCCAGCCCATGCGGCGGCGGATATGTTCGCAGATGATGTCCGCGGGGTTGGAGATGCTGATCATGATGCCTTTGAAATCCACAGTCTTCAGGTGACCGATCACTTCGTCGGCCATCCGGATGGAGTCGGCGAACATGTCCAGGCGGGTCTCGCCGGGACGGCGGCTGCGGCCGAACGCCATCACCAGGATGTCGGCGTCGTTCAGGTCTTCATAGGTGCCTTCGCGCACCACGGTATCCTGTCCGCAGAGGGCTCCGGATACGGCGTCGTCCAGGTCAAGCGCCTGTCCGGCGGCTTTGCCGGGGATGATATCGATGAGGGCGATCTCGTCCGCCTCACCGGACTGGACCAGGTTCAGCGCGACGTGCGAGCCCACATGGCCGGCACCGACAATAACTACTTTACGGGTTTTAAACATAAAGATGAAGCCTCCTTCCTCAATATACCTTTAGTATATCTTGAAGCTAGGTGTTGAGCAAGGAGAATCGCTCAGAAACATTTTTTGAACCGCTCGTCCAGAGGGTCGCCGCCGTACTTGTTG
>CALAZX010000134.1 GCA_937926555.1 uncultured Negativicutes bacterium
CGATGCGGCAGACGGCATCCTCAAGGTAATGCGCAGTTACCAGTATTATGCCGCCAACGCCATCTCGGAAAAAGTATCCAAGCTGCACTGGGACGAACGGAACCAACTTGGCGGATACATCTGGCATACTACCGGAAGCGGCAAGACCATGACCAGTTTCAAGTCCGCACAGCTTATCGCCAACTCGAAAGACGCCGACAAGGTTGTCTTCCTGGTGGACCGTATCGAGCTGGGAACCCAGTCCCTGTATGAATACCGGGCTTTCGCCGATGATGCGCAGGATGTCCAGGAGACAGAGGACACCCGCACCCTGATCACCAAGCTGAAGAGCAGCGATCCCGCCGATACACTGATTGTCACCTCCATCCAGAAGATGTCCCGCATCGAGGTGGATGAAGGAGGCCTCAACAGCCATGATATAGAGAAAATCAACCAGAAACGGATTGTCTTCATTGTGGATGAGGCGCACCGCAGCACTTTCGGCGACATGCTGATCACCATCAAGCAGACGCTCCCCAATGCAGTGTTCTTCGGGTTTACCGGAACACCCATCTATGAGGAGAACGCCAAGAAAAACTGTACCACCTCCATGGTCTTCGGTGATGAACTCCACCGCTACACCATCGCCGACGGCATCAGGGACAAGAACGTGCTGGGCTTCTATCCCTATAAGATCAACACGTTCAAGGACCGTGACCTCAGAAAAGCCGTCGCTCTGAAAGAAGTGAACGTTTCCACTGAAGAAGAAGCGTTGGAAAATCCCTCCAGAAAGAAACTGTTCCTGAAATATATCTATGATGTTCCCATGGCCGGATTCACTGACGAGGACGGCAGTTACAAAGAAGGCATTGAGGACCATATCAAGTCCATCCAGTACAACCAGGACGACCACCGCAAAATGGTTGTCAGGGATATCTCCGAAAACTGGACCACGCTCAGTCAGAACGGAAAGTTCCATGCCATTTTCGCCACTTCATCCATCGTGGAAGCTATCCACTATTACCGCTTGATGAAAGAGGAATGCCCTCATCTGAAAGTCACCGCTTTGTTCGATTCCCATATCGACAACAACGGGAATCAGGACGGCACGGGATCCTTATTCAAGGAAGATGGCCTGGTTGAGATTCTCTCCGACTACAACAAGATGTTCGGCCAGGATTTCGGCATCCCCACCCATGACAAATTCAAGAAAGATGTCTCTTCCCGCCTGTCCCATAAACGGCCTTATGAGCGGATTGAGAAACTGCCCGAACAGCAGCTGGACATCCTCATCGTAGTGGATCAGATGCTGACCGGCTTCGACTCAAAATGGGTCAACACCCTGTATCTGGACAAAGTCCTGCAATACGAGAACATCATACAGGCTTTCTCCCGCACGAATCGGCTTTTCGGGCCGGACAAACCTTTCGGCGTTATCCGCTATTACCGTTATCCCAACACCATGGAGCGGAATATCGCCGCCGCAGTAAAACACTACTCCGGCGACCGCGAAGTGGACCTTTTCGCCAACCATCTCCCCTACAACATCCGCAAGATGAATGAGATCACACTGGATATCCGCGAGCTTTTCAGTCATGCGGGAATCGAGAACTTCCAGAAACTTCCGGATGACCTGACGGAATGCGGCAAATTCGCGACTCTTTTCGCCCAGTTCAACGAATATCTGGAACCGGCAAAAATACAGGGATTCTCCTGGGAGGATACAGTCTCTGAAGCTGACCCCGAGTCCCAACCTGCAAATGCAACAGCAACAGACTCAGCGGCTGATGAAGAGAAAGCATTGATGCCCAAACAGGAATTTCTGGTATTGGCCCAGCGCTACAAGGAGCTCTCCGACAAAGTCCAGAAACAGCCAGCTGAGGAACCGCTGGATGTCGTCTTTGAAGATTTCCCCTTCGATATCGATCCGCATCTCTCGGAAATAGACACGGAGCGGATTGACAACGACTACATGAACTCCCGGTTTGAAAAGTACCTGAAACAGCTGGAGCAGAAGGACATCTCCCCGGAAGAGTTGCAGAACACCCTGGATGAGCTGCACAAATCCTTTGCCAGCCTGAACCAGGAGGAGCAGAAATTCGCCAATATCTTCCTCCACGACGTGGAAAGCGGCGAAGCCATACTCACACCGGGCAGGACCTTCCGTGAATACATCACGGAATACCAGGCAAACGCGAAGAACCAGCAGATTCTTGAACTGCACGATGCAATTGGTGTAGACACAAAACTGCTGGAATCCTTCCTTAACTCTGAAGTGACTGAGAAGAACCTGGATGAATACGGCCGCTTCAGCGATCTGGAGAAAACCGTAGACAAAGCAAAAGCCAAAGTCTTCCTTGAGAAACTCCTTGGGAAAAAGCTTCCGCTCTTCCTGGTAAATCGCGAATCATCAGCACTGCTGAGAAAATTCGTTTTAAGCGGTGGATTCGACATTGTAGAAAAAGATAGCCCCATCTACGAAGTGAAAACCGATACCCTCGGAATCTCACACAATGAACAAGATTTCATCGCTGCCGAGAAAAACAAGAAAGATTAAAAATACATAGTTTTGGAATAAAGGAGTCAGGAAACTGGCTCCTTTTTTGTAAATGCACTATCACTGATGAAGGGTAATAAGGGTGTCGAGTTGTTTTAAAAAATTGCCGATTTTTCTTTGCTCTTCTAATTTAGGTACTGAAAGTGCCTGTTCCAAAAAATCTGGAATTACCAATTCATTCATCATTGTTCCAGCTTTAGTTGAGCGCACCAATTTATCTTTCATGATACGTTCCATATGAATATAGTATTCCCAAAAATTAAAAGCTTGTTCGGCAATTGGTCTTAATGTTGTGAACCGTGGCGACATAATGCCATTCTCTCGATTATTAAGAACAAATCGACCATAAGTAAATTCTTTGTTTGTGTGTCCTTCAAACGCAATATCGCCAACTCGAAGAACCTTATAATTTTCAAGAGAGCTTGCAGCTGCTCCATTTCCACATTCATTAAAATTCATGGTAGCAACAGAAAGGGTTTTCTTTTCAGAATATTGATTACCATTTCTTTCAGTATTTCTTTTATAGATTTCCTTGATAGAACACTGTTCCCAAGCG
>CALAZX010000135.1 GCA_937926555.1 uncultured Negativicutes bacterium
CGGAACGGCTGTCGGAAGAGGGGAGCGGCACCTTCCTGAAGACCGTGGCCGAGGAGACGGGAAAAGCGGTGGCACGGGCCAACCGCATCCTGGAGAGCGGCAAGATGAACAGAAAGACGGGTATACCCTTTGACGAAGGAGGCACAGCATGCAGCAGATGATTGTCATCCAGCCCCAGGACCTGCTGAAACGGGTGGCGCGGTTCAAGAAGGACGGCTGCCGCCTGGCGCAGATTCTCTGCACCCGGGTTCCGGAAGGCTATGAGCTGACCTACAGCTTCGACAAGAACTATTTCCTCTACAACCTGCGGCTCATCGTGCCGCTGGAGGAGAGCATCATGAGCGTCACCAGCCAGTTCTGGTACGCCTTTGTCTGGGAGAACGAGATCCACGACCTGGTCGGTGTGCAGGTGGATTTCATCTCCCCTGACGTGGACTACCGGGGCAACTTCTTCCAGCTGGCGGAGAAGACTCCCTGGAAAGACCTGAAGAACGCGGCGCCGCCGGCACAGGCCATCAAGGTGAACCTGAAGCCCGGCCTGGGCGTGGACGCCAGCGTGCGTCCCGCGGCGAAGAAGACGGAAGCCGCCCCTGCCGCTCCCGGGGCCAAGACCCCCGCGGCGGCAGCGGACGTGAAGAAAACGGAGAATGCCGCCGGAGCGGGCGGTGCGGATAAACCGGTGACGGAGAAGGAGGAGAAAAATGGGTAAGAACACAACCATTCCTTTCGGCCCCCAGCATCCGGTGCTGCCGGAACCGATCCATATCGACCTGGAGCTGGAGGACGAGAAGGTCGTACGGGCCATCCCCTCCATCGGCTACATCCACCGGGGTCTGGAGAAACTGGTGGAGAAGCGTGGCTACCAGGAGTATGTCTATGTGGCGGAACGTGTCTGCGGCATCTGCTCCTTCGGCCACGGCTGGGGCTACTGCCGTGCGGTGGAGCAGCTGATGAATCTCCAGGTGCCGGAGCGGGCGCTGTACCTGCGGACCCTCTGGCATGAGCTGTCCCGTGTCCACAGCCATCTGCTGTGGCTGGGCCTGCTGGCGGACGGCATGGGCTTCGAGAGCCTCTTCATGCACGCCTGGCGCCTGCGCGAGACCGTCCTGGACATCTTCGAGGAGACCACCGGCGGCCGCGTGATCTTCTCCACCTGCAAGGTGGGCGGCGTGCGCCGTGACATCGATAAGGAGACACTGGACAGGATGGTGACCATCCTCACCGGCCTCCGGGCCGAGGTGGAGGAGATGATGGAGATCTTCCTGGAGGACAGCACCGTGAAGGAGCGCCTCTGCGGCGTGGGCGTCATGACCATGGAGCAGGCCCGTGAGTGGGGCTGTGTAGGCCCCATGGCGAAAGCCTCCGGCCTGGCCATCGACTACCGCTGCGCCGAGGAGGAGACCATCTACCACGCCCTGGGCTTCAAGCCCATCACCGACACCGCCGGTGACTGCTACGCCCGGTGCAAGGTGCGCCTGCTGGAAGTGCTCCAGGCCATCGACCTGAGCGTGGGCTGCTGCCGGCAGATGCCCGACGGCCCCATCGACATGAAAGTCATCGGCTTCCCGCCGGTGGGAGAGGCCTTCTCCCGGACGGAACAGCCCCGCGGCGAGGCCATCTACTACGTGAAAGGCAACAAGACGAAGAATCTGGAGCGGTTCCGCCTGCGGACACCCACCAACATCAACATCCCCGCCATGGTGAACCTGCTCCAGGGCTGCGAGCTGGCGGACGTGCCCATGATCATACTGACTATCGACCCCTGCATCAGCTGCTGTGAACGGTAAGGAGGATTTCCCATGAACTTTTTCATCTATGCCAGGACCATGCTGGCGAATCTGTTCCGGAAACCGGTGACCACCGAATTCCCACTGAAACCGAAAGAGTACGGTGAGCAGGTCCGGGGCCGTGTGCGGAACGATATCGGCAGCTGCATCTTCTGCGGCATGTGCATGCGCAACTGCCCCTCCGGCGCCATCACCGTGGACCGGGCCACCAAGACCTGGACCATCAACCCCTATGCCTGCGTGCAGTGCCGGGGCTGTGTGGACACCTGTCCCAAGAAGTGCCTGGAGATGGTGAACGAATATACGGAGGCGGCCACGGAGAAGACGCTCATCACCCTGGTGAAGGAGGAGGCGCCCCCGGCGCCGGACAAGCCGGATGCATGAGCTGCCCGTGACCCTGCGGATCATCGACATCGCGTCGGAGACCGCCCGGGAGAAAGGGGGCCGTGTGCGGAAAATCCATCTGGTGGTGGGGGAGGACTCCGGTTTTGTGGGCGACTCCATCCAGATGTATTTCGACGTGGCCGCCGAGGGGACCCTCTGCGAAGGGGCCCGGCTGACCATCGAGGGGGTCCGCGCCAAGCTGCGCTGCCGTTCCTGCGGCAGGCTGTTCGACCGGAAACCCTTCTCCTTCGACTGTCCTTTCTGTGACGGCCAGGGAGGGCCCTCCGAAGTGGGGAAGGAGTTCTACCTGAAGACGGTGGAGCTGGAGATCCCTGACGGGGAGGAAGCTACGACCGGTGGGAAAGAAAACGCGCCCGGCGGGGAAGAGAATATGTCCGGCGGGGAAGCTGAAATGAACGGAGACAACCGGCCCTCCAAAAAGAGCGGCCGTCAGTGCGAGAAAAGAGAGTGATATCCGATGCACATGATAAAAG
>CALAZX010000136.1 GCA_937926555.1 uncultured Negativicutes bacterium
GTATCAGATTCCACCCGGGATTTTTTATGACAGTTTCAGAAACATTCCGGATAGACCAGTCTGGCGATATGGTCCACCGCATCCGGAAAAGATTGGGTCACAGAGCTCATGAAGCGGTCTTCCGCCACCAGCACCCGGCCATTCTTCACAGCCTTCGTCTGCCGCAATGCGGGATCACTCAGCACATCCTTATGTATCTCATTCCGCGTGGTGGACACGGAGCAGATGATCACATCGGGATTGAGCCGCACAATCTGCTCTTTCGACAGATGCTCTCCCCGCTGCAGATTCAGCAGACCGGCACCATTGACAGCCCGCGCCTCTTTGCAGATATTGTCAAACGCCCCGTTTTTTCTGCCGAAAGCGCCGTTGACAGAATACCCCACCACAATCTTCTCTTTTTCTATCCCCGCCAGATGTCTGTGGGTCTCCGCCATCTTCCGGTCCATCTCCCGGACAACAGCGTCCCCTCTTTCTCCGGCATGCAGCTGGCCGGCGATATAACGGATTCTTGCCTTCACATCCTCATACCCGTCCGGCACATCCAGGGGCACCACATGGAGTCCGCAGTCCCGGAGCGTATCCGCCTGGGCACGGGAAAAGACCACCGGTATCAGCACGATATCCGGGTGCAACGCGATGATTTCCTCCGTGCTGGGTTTTTCGGATACCACCGCCTTCACTTTGGCGGCCTGCGCCCGGATTCTCTCATCTGCCGAATGGCGGCTCGTATCGCTGACCGCCACAAGCTGCTCCGGGTCCACCAGGTCCAGCGCGATCTCCTCCAGTGCGGGAGAGATTGCCAGAACCCGTGTATAGCCCGCACTTCCTGCAGGTCGCTCCTGCTGGTGCCCGCCGCGGTTTCCCCATACCAGCACCAGGGCTGTCAGAGCCAGAACCGCCAGCAGGACCCCGATTGTTTTTCTCATCGTGTCAAAGCCTCCGGCACATCACACTTCTCAGCATTCCTCAGAAATTGTACTTGTAGGACAGCATCCAGTTGAAGCCCCTGTCCAGATTCTCGCTGACATTCAGCACATTGCTGCGGTCCAGCAGATTGTAGAGGTTGAGCCGGATACCGTTATTCTCATCCGGTTCATAGGCGATCATGGCGTTCAGCTTCACCACATCTTTCAGCCGGTGGGGCTTGTTGCCGATCTGTTTGGAGGCATCCTCCCGGTCACCGGAGTAGAACAGGTTCATTCCCGCTCCCAGTTTCCGGTCATGGTAAGCGGCGCCGGTGGTGAACTGGAGCCGGGCTGACTGCTGCGTCCATGTCCCCTGGTCTTTCGCCTCCGGGTTCTGGTAGGTGAAACCGGCATTGTACTGCCAGTTGTCGTTCAGGACTTTGTTGTATTCCAGTTCCACACCTGTGTTGCGGAACTCGCCCAGGTTCACCTGGATATAGGTGTCCGGATCCACACCGGCCGGCGGCGTGATTCCCAGCTGATTGTATTTCTTCCAGGCGAATTTATTGTCCATGTTCATGGTGAAAACCGCCAGTTTGGTGGAGCTGCTGTCAGTCATGTGTTTGAAACCGGTCTCGTAGGTCCAGCCTGCCTGGGGTTTCAGGGCATCATTGACAGCCGTCTTGGATCTTGCGAACCTGGAGTTCACCGCCGGCATCTCAAAAGATTTGCCTACGTTCACATACCAGGTGTTGCGGTCATCCAGCTTGTACAGTGTCTGCAGCTGGGGCAGATAAGCTGTCTCGGCCTTGTCGAACCCGTTCCCTTTGACAAAATGTCCCCGCAGTCCCAGCACCGTGGAGAATCTGTCCGTATATTTCTGGTCGTAGGAGATGTATACGCCCAGGCTGTCACGGGAGATGGCATTGCTGCTGTCGGCGATTTCCTGATACCGCTCTTTGTTTGCCGTGAAACCTGCCAGCAGATTGCTTTTCTCCGACAGCTTCCATTCTTTGTTGTTGTCAAAGTTGATGGAATACAGCACGTAGTTGCTGCTGGAGCCGCTGCGGGCCGCAGTTCCGTTGGGCTTATACACGGTCCCGTCAACCCTTCTTCTGTTGAAAGCCAGATTGGAGCGCACTTTCTCCACTGGATCCGCATAGATCAGGGCCACATTGTCCCTCTTGTCCACATAGCTGTAGGAGTTTTTCTTCATGGTGCCGTCCGGCTTCATATAGTTCATGCCGGTTCCGTCCAC
>CALAZX010000137.1 GCA_937926555.1 uncultured Negativicutes bacterium
CGAATCTCACATTCCACATAGGCTATTCTCTCTCCTTGGTCATTGATTATCAGCGGCGGCTCTCCTGCCACCGTTCCTGCCGACATGGCTGTTTCACCGCCTGCTGCCGGTGCGGCGCGGCGTTCCCCGCCGCAGCTTCCCGCTCCGGTCAGATGCCGAAACCGGTGCGTTTGAACATCTTGTACAGCTCACCGGAGGTGATGGCGATCATGCAGGGCCGTCCATGGGGGCAGGTGAAGGGATGGGTGGTGTTGCACAGGTCCATGATCAGCTGCCGCATCTGGCGCATGTTCAGCACCTCGCCGGCCTTGATGGCGGCACGGCAGGCGGCCATGTGCAGCACGTCCTGGCGCAGCTCGCTGGCGTCAGGGGTCTTATGCTCCTGCAGGTAGGCGGCGATGTCCATGATGAAGTTCTCCGCCTCGTCCAGGCGCACGTCCGCCGGCAGGCTGGCCACCCGGACGGAGGTCTCCCCCGCTGGTGTGATGTCCACGCCCAGCTTGTAGAACGTGTCGTGGTACTTCTCCATCATCTCCACGTCGTCGGAGGTCATGTTCATATAAAGAGGCATCAGCAGCTGCTGCGCCGGGATCTCCTGATGGCTCAGCACCAGCTTGTCGTACAAGCTCCGCTCATGGGCGGCGTGCTGGTCGATGAGGTACAGGGTCTCCTCGGACTGGGCGATGATGAAGCAGCGGTCCACCTGCCCGATGGGCCAGATGGTGGCCAGGCCGCCGTCACCGGCCGCCTGCATCTTCACGGCGTTGCTGCCGGGAATCCGCTCCTGCTCCTCCATCAGATGTCTCGTCTCCGTGATGCCGGGGGCGTCGCTCTTCTCCTCCCGGGAAGGGCTGTAGCCGCCTTCCGGCCGTTTCCAGATGCTCCGGCCGCCCTCCATCCCCGAGAAGGGGGAGGAATCGCCGGAGAACACAGAGGAGGAAGTCAGTCCGCCGTCCCGGGTCCGGGCTCCGCCGGCGCTGTCCGCCACCGGTCCGAACATATCCTGCTGGCTGGCGGTCTCCTTGATGCCGGAAAGCACATCGGATTCGGGATTCCCCTCCTCCAGACGGCCCGCATCCTGCCCCACGGGGCCGGCGAAAGGCGTCACGCCCTCCTCCGCCGCTGCCGCCATAGGTTTTGTCAGCGCATCGCTCAGCGCCTTGTAGACGGCCTTGTACACCGCACCCTCGTCGCTGAACTTGATCTCGCTCTTCTGGGGATGGACGTTGACATCCACCGACGCCATGTCCACCCGGATATCCAGCACCGCGAAGGCGAAGCCCCGCTTGGGGATCTGGGAGGCGTAGGCGTGCTCGATGGCCTTGCTGATCATGGGGCTGTTGATGCTGCGCCCGTTGACCAGCACCGTCTGCCAGCTCCGGTTGCCCTTCAGCAGGGTCGGCTTGCCGATATAGCCGTGGACCGTCACGTCACCGTCACCGTCACCGTCCAGGGCCACGGGCAGGAGGTTCTCCGCCACGTCCTTGCCGTAGAGGGCGCCGATGGTGTCCTTCAGGTCGCCCAGGCCGGGGGTCACCAGGACTTCCTTGTCATTGTTGGTCAGTTTGAAGCGAACGTCGGGACGGGCCAGGGCGATGCGGGTGAGCATCTCCGAGATGTAGCGTCCCTCCGTGGGCACGGTCTTCAGGAACTTCCGGCGGGCGGGCACGTTGAAGAACAGGTCCTTCACGATGATGGTGGTGCCCAGGGGGCCGCCGGTCTGGATGCACTCCTGCTCCTCCCCGCCTGTCAGGTGGATGGAGGTGGCCAGGTCCTTGTCACCGGGCCGGGTCAGGAGCTCGAAATCCGAGACGGAGGCGATACTGGGAAGGGCCTCGCCCCGGAACCCCAGGGTATGGAGACGGTGCAGGTCGTCGGCCTTGCGGATCTTGCTGGTGGCGTGACGCTTCAGCGCCAGCCGGGCGTTGGTCTCGCTCATGCCGGACCCGTTGTCGGCCACACGGATATACTCCGTGCCGCCTTCGAAAATGGTCACGTCGATGCTGTCCGCTCCCGCGTCCAGCGCGTTCTCCACCAGCTCCTTCACCACCGACGCCGGTTTCTCCACCACTTCGCCTGCGGCGATCTGGTTGGAGGTGTTGGTGTCAAGCAGCCGTACTTCCCCTTCCTTCAGCATCATAACTCACCCCGTTCTTTCTTCGCTTCCTGCTGCAGCTTGTACAGCGCGTTCATGGCCTCGATAGGCGTCATGCTCATCACATCCATCTCCAGGAACTCGTCCTGGAGGCTGGAGGCGAAGAGGGATCCCATCAGCGGATCCTCCTCCGGCACAGCGGGCTTCCGGGCCACCGCGCTTCCGCCCAGGGCGCCTCTGGCGTCACCGGGGATGCGGGGAGC
>CALAZX010000138.1 GCA_937926555.1 uncultured Negativicutes bacterium
GGCGGGGCGATGATCTGCATCCCTCTCATACCGGCGCTGATGGCGATCTCGTCAAAACATTCGGCAGTCTCATCCATATATACGGGGTAATTCTTCTTGGCGCCCAGGGGGGAGCATCCGCCACGGATGTATCCCGTCAGGGGCAGCACCTCTTTCAGCGGCACCAGCTCGCAGCGTTTGTTGCCGCTGACCCGGGCCAGCTTCTTCAGGTCCAGCTCGCCGTTGCCGGGGATCACCGCGAAGAGGATCCCGTTCTTGTCACCGCGCACACAGAGCGTCTTGAACACCTGCTCCGCGGGCATCCCCACGGAGGCGGCCACATGGACGGCGTCCAGATGGTCCTCGTCCACGGGATAGGTCTGCAGTCTGTAGTCTATCCCCTTCTCGTCCAGTATGCGTGCGGCGTTTGTCTTCTTGATCTTTTTCATGGGCGGCACAGACGGATTCCATCTCCGTCCCGGTGCCATTCACATCATTTCAGAACATTGACTTCACTTTTATTTTTTTATTTTACCCTATTTTCCCGTAAAAGGCAAAACTGACCGCCTCCGGATATAACAAGTGTATTCTCTGTGATATAATAAAGGATACATAACCCTGCTTCAAGAGAGGGGTCTCATTATGGATATCATCATCGCCTGCGGCCAGCCGGAAGTGATTCCCGGACGCCCGGACCTGAATACAGAGAAGATACTCGGCATCATCGACAAAGCCAGGGAGGCGGACGCAGACCTGCTGCTGCTTCCCGAGATGGCCGTCCCCGGCTACCTGATCGGGGACCTGTGGGAACAGCCGGACTTCCTCCGGGACTGCGAGGAGTACGGCCGGCGCATCATCGCCGCTTCCCATGACATCACCGTGATTTTCGGCAACGTGGCCGTGGACTGGGCCCGCTGCAACACCGACGGCCATCCCCGGCGCTACAACGCGGCCTTCATCGCCCAGAACGGACGGGCCCTGCCGGTCTTCCACGGTATGCCCTACATCCCCAAAAGCGCCCTGCCCCAGTACCGGGAGTTTGATGACGCCCGCTACTTCTCCTCCTGCTCCACCATCCTGGAGGAGATGGGAGAAACACCGGAGAGCGGCCTCCATCCTATCCAGCTGAACATCAAGAACGCCTCCTGGAAGATCGGCATCATGCTCTGTGAGGATGGCTGGACCGGAAACTATCCCCTGGACCTGCCCGCCCTGCTGGCGGAGAAACGGGCGGACCTGCTCTGCAACCTCTCCTGCTCCCCCTTCACCCTGGGGAAAGAGGAGAAGCGGCACAGCCTCTTCGGCGGACAGGCGCGGCAGGCGGGACGGCCCCTGGTCTACTGCAACCAGGTGGGGGTCCAGAACAACGGCAAGAACATCTACACCTTCGACGGCGCCTCCACCTGGTACAACCCGGACGGCTCCATCGCCCTGGAGGCCGGGCCCTACGAGGAGTGCCTCCTGGTCTGCGCCTGGGACAAGGGGAAAGACTTCACGCCCCTGGCGCGGATTCCCCTGGGCGGAGCTGAGGGAAAAGCTTTAAGTGCGACCAAAGAAGTCACCGCGAAGACTGATGACGGAAAAACAGACAGCACTTCGGATGCGGAGACCGCTTCCATCTACCGGGCCCTGCGGTTCGGCACGGAGCGGTTCCTGCGGCAGTGCGGCATCCGCAAGATGGTGGTGGGCCTCTCCGGCGGTATCGACTCCGCCGTCACCGCCGCCCTCTACGCGGACATCCTGGGACCGGAGAACCTGCTGCTGGTGAACATGCCCGGTCCCTACAACTCCGACACCACGAAGAGCATCGCGGGAGATATAATGTTTTTTTCGATAGATAAGGCTCTTTGCTCAGGAGTCACAGCTC
>CALAZX010000139.1 GCA_937926555.1 uncultured Negativicutes bacterium
TGTGTTCGTCAAGTAAAAATGTTAGCAAAAGGTCCCCAAAAAGGTTAGCACCTTGGAGCACCTAATTTGTTGTTCGTGCGTGCGGCATCGGGGACCCGTATCTGCACTTTTGGGGGCCGAACAGGTCGGGGCCCAGCGCTCACTTTTTGGAGACCCACGGGGCCAAACAGGTTGGGGTCTAATGCTCATTATTTGGAGCGCTTTTCAGCGAGCACGCTGGCGCTGCATGGATTGGGTAAGCCGGTAGCTCTCACCGGAAAAGATCACAATATGAGAATGGTGGATCAGCCGGTCAACCAAGGCTGCGGTTAGGCGATTGTCGCCAAAGACGGTGTTCCACTGAGAGAACTCTAAATTGGACGTAATAATGAGGCTCTTGCGCTCGTAGCAGTCAGAGATCACTTGAAACAGCAGCTCAGCGGCATCCTTGTGCAGCGGCACGAAGCCAATCTCGTCAATCACAATGAGTTCCACTTTTTTCAGAGTGCTGAGATAATTGTTCAGTGTGCCCTTGTTGTTCTTCTCCAAAAGGATGTTTGCAAGAGATGCCGCCGTGTAAAACCGGACACGCCGCCCTTCCTGGCAGGCTTTCAAGGCAATGGCCGTGGCAAGATGCGTTTTGCCGGTGCCAACGGTGCCCATGAAAATGAGATTTTCTTTGGGCGGAAGGAACCCCAACTCCTCCATGTACCCTGCACTCATGCCGCTGGGAAGCTGGATGGCTGAATTCCACACGAAATCATCCAGTGTTTTTAACACACGGAAGCCGGCGGTTTTCACCATGCGGTTAATGCGGTTGACCTCTCGCTCACGGAGCTCCAGCTTCAGCAGATCGGTCACATATTGTTCTGTGTTTTCAAATTGGACAGAGCGCCATTCTTTGGCCATGCCGCCCAGCTTCACCTGTCGCATCATCTGTTCAAGCTCTTCAGACACTCACATCACCTCCCATCAGGCCGTCATAGGCGGACAGATTGGGATTGTAATGCAGCGCCGGTGAACTGGGCAGCTTGAGCGGATCAGGCCGGTATTCCTTCTTTGCAATCATGTAGTAGCACTGCCGGACGCTGTCCGCATCTGTGCGGCCGTTCTCCTCGGCAAGCTCCAATGCATCGTTGCACAGAGCGACATTGCCGTCAGAAACAATTTCACTGAGTAGCTGTAGCGCATTCTTACGCTCTCTGCCGCTGATCTGTTCCAAAAAAGTCTGCCACCGCTGTGGCATCTGGTGGAAGAAACGAGTATGCAGGGTCGCTCCCGGCTTTTTACAGAGCGTAGACACATATTGCGTCCAGTCAAAAACCTCATCGTTGGTTTTGTAGCTCCTGGGGTAGTGTCCAACCGGGCGGTGGTCATGAAAAAACTCCACATGGTCAAAGAAAATCTTGGCCTGCACCGTTTCACCGGAAAGCGCGGGAGAAAGGCCATATTTGTTGGTTTCAATCGTTACAAATCCGCTTTTGTTCACTGTCAGCGAAGCATAGCGGAATACTGAGAATGGATACTCTGGCAGCCGCAGCAGGTTCGCCTCGTCGTCTTTCCAAAGCTCCTCAATCAGCAGCTTTTTCTTGTAGTGAGGACGCTTGGCGTCTTTTTCACACCATTCCCACAGGGATTCATTGAATGCGTCAAAGGATGTAATGGTCGGAACAGGGACAAAGGCATTTCTCCGGCTGTAACCCACCTTGTTTTCTACGTTTCCTTTTTCGTTACCAGATGCCGGATTGCAGAACTCCGCACGAAAACGGTAATGCAGCATGAATCGAGTGAAGCCATCCGTAAGAATCCGCTCCGTGCCCTTGAGAACCTGCACAACAGCGGTGGACATATTGTCAAAACGCAGGATGGGCGGCACACCGCCAATATGTTCAAAGATGCGCTTCATCCCTTCTAACAGGCATTCCTGGTTTTGCGAGGGGAAGGTCTGCGTGTATCCTTTATTGGAGTTGGGAAAGGAAATGGTTAGTGCGTAGCCGTCCTGCTCCTGCCCGGTGCCGTCGTAGTAAATATGCTTGCCAAAATCCATCTGCCCGCTGCCCAGAGCAT
This sequence comes from uncultured Negativicutes bacterium, assembly GCA_937926555.1. Taxonomy (GTDB): domain Bacteria; phylum Bacillota; class Negativicutes; order Acidaminococcales; family Acidaminococcaceae; genus Succiniclasticum. The sequence continues at coordinate 2,047 of CALAZX010000139.1, forward strand.
GCGCCAGCGGAAGATAACCGCTGCTCTTGGAGTTCATAACAAACCGCTTTTTACGGACATATTTTTTCACGCTGGAATAGCTGCCGCCAAAACTGTGTTCATCCCGCAGTCGGCAGAAAATCCTCCAGGAGGTGTGCCGCTGCTTGCGCGGGATCTTGCGGTCATCCTCCAGCCATTCATCAATCACGGGAATGAAATCCCCCAGCACCGGATAACTTTTTGGCTCGGTATCCGACAGATTGTCCTCACTCCAGTTCAACTGGTATGCGTACTTTTGGACAGTCTTAAAGCTGTGACCTGTCTTACGAGAAATCTCTCGCAAACTCAGATCTTCATTTTCGTAGAGATCTTTGATATTATTTACTTGAGCCATTCTTAACACCTTTCTGCTACCTCCTTAGTCCTGAACAAACTAATGGTAGCGGTTATTTTAGGTGCTGACAATGGCTCATTTTTATGCCATCTGGGGTGCTAACATTTTCGAGACCTTTTGCGATACTTTCATTTTACCGAAAACATATCAACACCAAAATTAAGCAAAACACCATTGATAATGAGCTGCCAAATGTATC
>CALAZX010000140.1 GCA_937926555.1 uncultured Negativicutes bacterium
ATCCTTTCTTTTTGGAAATTTGGTCATGATACGGAATAAAAGAAACCATAAATTAGATTATACTACAAAATCAGACATATTGACAGTAACGAAGTAAAATGATAGACTTTAAAAATATAGTGAAATTAAAATGGTGTATTACAGCTACTTTTTTGAACGATGTGTAACACAGTGTGCAATAGAATGCGCAACGGAATGTGCGACAAGATGTGAAGCAGAATGTGCGAAGGAATCTGCGATGCGCCGGCGGTGGGATTCCGCCTCACTTTTTTCCGCAGACTGTGCGGACCGTCGCGACCGGAGCCGCCGCACCGCCCTGATGGCGGGAGCGGGATGTCCCTGATGGGCAGGCTGACGGTTGCGGAAGATTCACAAGATAAGAGAAAAGATTGGAGTGAAAGGGATTGGACGAGAACAAGAAGACAATGACGCCGGTACTGACCCATGTGGAACCCACACAGGACAGTTACCGCTGGGTGGCTATCGCAGCCATGCTCCTGGCGATCGGCATTATTCTGCACACGGTGAGTCCGAACGTGGGAGGGGTGACCCCGAACTGGACGATCGCGATGTACGCCATTGTCATTCTGCTGACGCGGCCTAAGCTGAAACAGGCGCTGGGTATCGGATTTATCGCAGGAGTTCTGCTGATCCCCTCATCCAAATCCGCATTCCCCCTGGGCAATATCGCCAGCGAAGTGGGCGGAGCCACCACCTGCTGTCTCATCGTGAAGGCCATGTATGCGATGAAACTCCAGCAGTTCCGGCTCTGGCCGCTGCTGACGGGCTTCGCGGGCACCATGGTCTCCGGAGGTATCTTCACCTTCATCCTGAGACTGGTTCTGGGGCTGCCGCTGTCCGTCTGGATCTACGCCATGCTGCCTCTGGTGGCTGTCGTGGGAGCGCTGAACGGAATCATCACCTTCGCGCTGTTCAAGCCGGTGAAGAAGCTGTTTTTTGCCCAGGAAGGGGTGGATAGATAATGGAGCATGTAGTTGTATTCGACGGATTCCACTTCAAGTACCTCCGTTCCGGGATGGTGCTGAAGGATATCAATCTGGAGATAGAGAAGGGGTCCTTCACCGTCATCATGGGACCCAGCGGCGCGGGCAAGACCACGCTGTGCAAATGCATCACCGGAATCCTTCCTTTTTATATGGGAGGGGATTATGCCGGTGACATCCGGGTGCTGGGTGAGAGCACCAAGGGGAAGAAGGTCTCCGATCTGGCCATGAAGGTGGGGCTGATGCTGGAAGACTATGAGAGCCAGCTGGTGTCCCTCACCGCCGGCGAGGAGGTGGCCTTCAGCCTGATGAACCACGGGTTCCCGCCGGAAGAAGTGGCGGAGCGTACCCGCAAGGCCCTGGAGGATGTGGGGCTTCCCGGACGGGAGAGCTACCAGCTGGACGAGCTGTCCGGCGGGCAGCGGCAGCGTCTGGCCCTGGCGTCGATCCTGGCGGTCCATCCGGAGGTCATCGTGCTGGACGAGCCGGTGAGCGCCATGGACCCGGACGGCGGCGAGACGCTGTACAAGCTGCTGCACAAGATTCACCAGGAGTACGGCACCACCATCGTGGTGGTGGAGCACCGGGTGGAGTATGTGATCCCCTACGCCACGGACATGGTGGCGCTGAAAGAGGGAGAGATCCTGGCCGCCGGCCCCTGCGAGCGGGTGGTGCCCGAAATCTACAAGGACCCTGTCCTGCGTCCCCTTCTGCCTGACCTCTGGCGGGTGAAATGCCGGCTGGAGGAGAGATACGGCGTGTCCCTGGGTCTGTGGCGCAAAGCTGCGGATGCGGTAGACGAGCTGAGAAGGAAAGGTTTTGAAGGCGGGGTGCTGGAAGAATGATAGAAGCGAAAATGGTCAATTTCGCATACCGGAGAGGCATTCCGGTGCTGAATGACATCAACTGCACCATCGAGGATGGTGACTTTGTGGCGCTGCTGGGACACAACGGCAGCGGCAAGACGACCCTGTCCCGGCTGTTCATGGCCCTGGATCATCCCCGGAGCGGGCAGATCCTGGTGGACGGGGACGATATTGTGAACTGCGAGCCGGCGGACCTGGCCGAGAAGATCGGCTATGTGTTCCAGAATCCGGACCTGCAGATCCTGGCGGACACGGTGTTCGAGGAGGTGGCCTACGGCCCCCGGGCCAAGAAGCTCACCGAGAGCGACGTGAAGCGCCAGGTGGAGAGCGCCCTGGCGGCCATGGGCCTCACCGGCATGGAGGAGGGCTACCCCCGGGTGCTGTCCTTCGGCCAGAAACGGCGGCTGGGCGTGGCGGCGGCGCTGGCGCTGAAGCCGCGGATCCTGATCCTGGACGAGATCACCAACGGCCAGGACGCCTCCGAGCAGGTGGCCATGATGGAGTACCTGAAGGCGCTGAACGAGGAGAAAGGGACCACCATCATCCTCATCACCCACGACATGGACATCGTGCGGCGGTACGCCCGGAAGACCATCGTCCTCAAGGACGGGGAGCTGGTCTTCGAGGGAACGCCGCGGGAGCTGTTCGAAGGGACCGCGCCGGTGGAGTCCTGGGGGCTCCGCCGTCCGCTGGTGTCCATCCTCTCGGGGGAGTTCGACGTGACGGCCTCCACCTGCGAGGAGTTCTGCGACAAGCTGAGAAAGGCGGGTGATGGCCATGAAGCTTAACGCGCTGACCTGGATCATCGTGACCCTGGCTGTGACGGCCTGGGTGTTCATCCTGCCCGTGGAGGCCGTGGCCACCATCCTGGTGCTGCAGCTGGCCCTGCTCCTCTACATCAAGCGGAGCAAGACCATGCTGGCCGTGATCGGCGGTCTGGGCGTGTTCACCGGCATGATGGTGCTTTTCCAGCTGCTCTTCGGATCCAGCCTGGAGACCTCCCTCATCGGCGGCCTGCGCATGCTGGTGATGACCCTGGCTTTCCTCTGCATGCTGGCCACCACCCGCATCCAGAGCATCGCCAAGGCGCTGGTCGACTGGTTCCGCCTGCCGGTGGAATACGCCTTCATGCTGACCACCGCCCTGCGTTTCGTCCCCAACTTTCTGGAGGACAGCACCGTGACCCTGGACGCCCAGTCCTGCCGGGGCTACTCCAACCGGGGCAACGCCATCAAGCGGATGCTCTCCTACCTGGTTGTCATCCGTCCCCTGGTGATGCGTGCCGTGGCCAAGTCCGAGACACTGGCCCTGAGCATGGAGCTGAAGGGCTTCGGCCAGAACACCTATAAGAACATGCCGAAAGACCCGTTCCACCTCATCGACTTCGTGGTCCTGCTCCTGGTGGCGGTGCTGAGCACCTACCCCTTCTGGATCGGCCGCGTCATGGGTGGCTGACGGGTTTTCCGGGGCGTCGCGTTCCGCAACGCCTGCGCAGTATCCGCGCAGCATTCGCGGAAAGCGGCGGAGGCGGGGGATGCGCTGCCCGTGCCGGATTTCCGGCATGAACGGAAGGCCCGGGAAAACACAGCTTGTGGTTATCCGGGTGGAATTTCCCGTTAAAACACAATATGTACCCACTACATGTGGTGATCAATCCTGTATATAGTTCCCGCTATATACAGGATTTTTTCCGTTTATGCAGAGTTGTCCACAGTTGTGGATAACTCCCGGAGAACTTGTGGATAACCATGAAAAAAGGCGGAAATCGAAGAAAAAAGGGCGTTTTTTTACGAAAACGGGGTTGGGACATGCCGGAAAAAATGGGGGATATCCACAGGGTTATCCACAAAATGTGCATAATCGGGGCTTTTTCTATGCAGAAGTTATCCACAGGTTGTCCACAACATATTGACGATAAAAACAGAAAAATGGAAGAAAACAACAATATGTAGTTTACTTTTTTACCCGTACATGCTATCATATGTATGGACATTTCAAGAATTAATCTTCATTATCCATGGTATTTTACGTGGGCTGTCCTCACTTCCCGTTCAATGGGGTTTCCGGTACATCGATACAAGCCGGAGCGGCGGGAGTGGAAATATCGCAATCATAATGAACAAGGACCGCGGGGTCCTGCTTCCGGGCATCCCGCCCGCACGTCCCGAGGGGCGTGGCAGCGGCGGAAAAAGCAAGACACGGACTCATATTTTCCGGAAGTATGTCGAGAAAGGCGGCGCAAGCATGAAAGTTATCAAACGTGACGGCAAGACTGTAGATTTTGACAGCCAGAAGATCGTAGTGGCCATCGAGAAGGCCAATGCTGCTGTAGAGCCGGAGGAACGCATCTCCGAGGACAAAATCCACGAGATCGCCGACTACGTGCAGAGCAAGAACAGAAGAAGACTGCTGGTTGAGGACATCCAGGACATGGTGGAGCACCAGCTGATGGACGCGGGGAAATTCTCCCTGGCGAAAGCCTATATCATCTACCGTTACCGCCGGGCACTGGTGCGCAAAGCCAACACCACCGACGAATCCATCCTCTCCCTCATCCGCAACGACAACAAGGATGTCATGGAGGAGAACAGCAACAAGAACGCCGTGATGGCGTCCACCCAGCGCGACCTGATCGCCGGCGAGGTTTCCAAGGACCTGACCCGACGCATCGTGCTGCCGGAGAAGATCACCAAGGCCCATGAGGACGGCGTGATCCATTTCCACGACATGGACTATTTCGTGCAGCCCATTTTCAACTGCTGCCTGATCAATATCGGCGACATGCTGGACAACGGCACTGTCATGAACAGCAAGCTCATCGAGTCTCCCAAGAGCTTCCAGGTGGCCTGCAACGTGATGACCCAGATCATCGCCTCCGTGGCCTCCAGCCAGTACGGCGGCCAGTCCGTGGACGTGCGGCATCTGGGCAAGTACCTGCGCCGCAGCAAGGACAAGTTCACCAAGCGCGCCAAGATGGTGCTGGGCGAGGACATCGATCCGAAGATCCTGGAGGCGGTTGTGGACGAGCGGCTCCGTGAGGAACTGAAAGCCGGCGTGCAGACCATCCAGTACCAGATCAACACCTTGATGACCACCAACGGCCAGTCCCCCTTCGTCACCCTGTTCCTGAACCTGCGTGAAGGGGACCCCTACATCGAAGAGAACGCCATGATCATCGAGGAGATTCTGCGCCAGCGCTACCAGGGCATCAAGAACGAGAAGGGCGTGTACATCACCCCGGCGTTCCCGAAACTGGTCTACGTGCTGGACGAGCACAACTGCCTGAAAGGCGGCAAATACGACTACCTGACACATCTGGCTGTGAAATGCAGCACCAAACGGATGTATCCCGACTATATCAGCGCCAAGAAGATGCGCGAGAACTACGAGGGGAACGTGTTCAGTCCCATGGGCTGCCGCAGCTTCCTGTCCCCCTGGAAGGACGAGAACGGCAACTACAAGTTCGAGGGCCGTTTCAACCAGGGCGTTGTCTCCCTGAACCTGCCCCAGATTGGCATCCTGGCCAAGGGCGACGAGGAGAAGTTCTTCAAACTGCTGGATGAGCGCCTGGACCTGTGCTACGAGGCGCTGATGTGCCGTCACAACGCGCTGATGGGCACCCGCTCCGACGTGAGCCCCATCCACTGGCAGTACGGCGCCATCGCCCGCCTGGCCAAAGGCGAGAAGATCGACAAATACCTGCTGGGCGGGTATTCCACCATCTCCCTGGGCTACATCGGCGTCTACGAGATGACCCTGGCCATGAAGGGCGTCAGCCACACCACCCCCGAGGGCAAGGAGTTCGCGCTGAAAGTCATGAACCGGATGCGCGCGGCCTGCGAGAAGTGGAAAGCAGCCACCGGCATCGGCTTCGGTCTCTACGGCACCCCCGCCGAGTCCCTCTGCTACCGTTTCGCACGGGTGGACAAAGCCCGGTTCGGCAGCATCAGGAACATCACTGACAAAGGCTACTACACCAACTCCTACCATGTTGACGTGCGCGAGCCTATCGACGCCTTCGCCAAGTTCGAGTTCGAGAGCGAGTTCCAGAAGATCTCCTCCGGCGGCGCCATCAGCTATGTGGAGATCCCCAACATGCAGAAGAACGCCGAGGCGCTGGAGGCCGTGGTGAAATTCATCTACGACAACATCCAGTACGCCGAGTTCAACACCAAGTCCGACTACTGCATGGTATGCGGCTACGACGGTGAGATCGGCATCAACGACGACAACGAGTGGGAATGCCCCCAGTGTCACAACAAGGACCACGCCAAGATGAACGTAACCCGGAGAACCTGCGGGTACCTGGGCGAGAACTTCTGGAATGTGGGCAAGACCAAAGAGATCAAATCCCGTGTAATGCACCTGTAAGATACCGGAGAAGCCGTGCGGTCACTGCGACTGACACGGCTTTTCCCCTATCCGGGGAATGTTTCACGGCGGTTGCCGCAAGGCTTTTATTCAAAATGGAGATGACGTTGAAATGATGAACTACGCAACTTTGAAAAAACATGATATCGCCAACGGTCCGGGTGTCCGGGTGTCGCTGTTTGTCAGCGGCTGCCGCCACCACTGCCGGGGCTGCTTCAATCCGGAGACCTGGGATTTCCACTACGGGAAGCCCTTCGACGAGGCGGTGCTGAAGGAGCTGCTGGACGCCTGTGACCACGAGTACATCAGCGGACTGACGGTGCTGGGCGGCGAGCCCTTCGAGCCGGAGAACCAGCCCACGGTGCTCAAGGTGATGGAGGCCTTCAAGGAGCGGTTCCCCGGCAAGACCATCTGGTGCTACAGCGGCTACAACTTCGAGACGGACATCCTGGCGGCGCAGCTGGGCCCCTGGGAAGTGACGGAGCGGATCCTTCCTCTGATTGACGTGCTGGTGGACGGCGAGTTCCACCTGGAGGAGAAGGATTTGAACCTCCGCTTCCGGGGCAGCCGGAACCAGCGTGTCATCGACGTGAAGGAGTCCCTGAAGAC
>CALAZX010000141.1 GCA_937926555.1 uncultured Negativicutes bacterium
GCCGAGGAAATCACGGAGATGGTGAACAAGGAGACCTGGCTCACCGGCACGGAGGCCTCAGAGAAGTTCAATATTGAGCTTATGCCGGCCAGCACCGCCGCTGCCAAAGCGGGCAAGAATGGTCCCACCATGAAGAACATCCCTGAATCCATCCGCATCGAAGCGGTGGTAAATAAAGTAGACCGCACTGATGCGGCCGATGACAAAACCAAACAAGAAAATGAAGTGGCCATCGTACTGGCGATGGCGGAAGGAGAGCTCGTATGAAAAAGACTGATGAACTGCGGCAGATTGTGGCCAGCCTGAAGGCTGAGGTTGAGAAACTCCAGGCAGAGGAGTCCATGACCAGCGCTGTAGCCAAAGCGAAAGAACTGAGAGAAGCAATTGACGAACTGCGCATCGCCAGCGCGATGGAAGCCGCCGACATGATGGGTTCCAAAAGCCCTGCTCAGGAGGCACGTGCCACCGTAACCGCGGCAATGCGGAACACCATCTTCAACAAGATGCTGCTGGACCGTCCTCTGAACGAGGAAGAGCTCACCATCGTGAACGCTGCCGGCACCCCCGGCCTGGTTGAAGCTACCCCCGCAAAAGGTGGTTATCTGGTACCCGAGGAGCAGATGCACCGCTATCTGGAGCTGCGTCGCCAGCTGATTTCCCTGAAATCTGACTGTGACGTGATCCCCGTGACCAGCGATTCCGGCAAGATGCCCACCGGCACCGAGGAGACCGGCAAACTGATCGCGTTCGATGAGCTGAATGAAATCCACCAGGGCGACATCGACTTCGGCCAGATGGACTTCAAGATCGCTGACTACGGCGACATCATCCCCGTGTCCAACACCCTGCTGGCCGATAACACCTTCAACCTGATGGGCATAAACGGCGCACGTTTAGCCAACAAACCCGCGAACACCGAGAACGCCCAGATCCCGGAGCAGATGGGCACCAAATCCGCCACCGCTATCAAGGACTGGAAAGACCTGAGCAAGGCCGTGAACGTGACCCTGGACCCCGCCATCAGCGCCGTGTCCAAAATCTACACCAACCAGGACGGTTTCCAGTGGTTGGACGAGCAGGAAGACACCAACAACCGCCCCCTGCTGACTCCGTCTCTGGCCGATCCGACCAAGCGTGTGTTCCGCGGCCGTGTTGTTGAA
>CALAZX010000142.1 GCA_937926555.1 uncultured Negativicutes bacterium
GCGAGTCCGGTGCCGAGACTGATGCACTGGCCAAAGCCAACAAGACCGCTATCGACGGCAACACCGCGAAGATCGGCGAGAACAAGACCGCCATCGACGGCAACACCGAGAAGATTGACGCCAATGCCAAGGCTATCAAGGTGAACGCTGACGCTATCGCAGCCATCACCGGCACCAGCGAAACCATTGCGGACCAGGGCAAGAAAATCGATGCCAACGAGAAGGCTATCGCAGCCAACAAGACCGCGATTGACGGCCACGATACCGCTATCAAAGCGAACAAAGCCGCTATCGCAGGCAACACCGCTGATATCGTAGCCAACAAGACCGCCATCGACGGTCACACTGCCGATATCGCAGCCAACAAAGCAGGCATCGAGAAGAACGCCGCTGACATCATGAGCAACCGTGCCGCAATCGGCGAGCTGGACAGCAAAATCGAGAAGACCGGTTCCCTGTCCTCCGCACTGGCAGGTCTGCACACCCTGGCTTATGACCCCATGAACCCGACCCAGCTGATGGCAGCTGCCGGCATGTACAAAGGTCATACCTCCTATGCACTGGGCGTAGGTCACTACACCAGCGACAAAGTGATGTTCCATGGCGGTATCGCTTACAGCGGCCATGGCGAATGCATGGGCAATGTGGGCGCAACCTTCAAGTTCGGCGGAGCACATGCGAAATCCGCCGCTGCGGCTCAGGAGAGCGAAGTGCAGGATCTGAAGGCTACCGTACAGATGCTGATGCAGCGCATCGCCGTTCTGGAGCGTCAGGCAAGAAAATAATCAAATACAGCGGGATGACATCGGACGTGATGTGAAATCCCCGATAGGGCCGCCGGATTTTCCGGCGGTTCTTTTTTTATAGGGCAGGGGAGAGGACAAATAAAAAAAGCGCCTGTACGTGACAGGCGCTTCCTGAAATAAAAAACCCATGTGGCAAAAGTTCTGCCCGGCATGGGGACGATACTTATGGTGATCCAGGAGGGATTCGAACCCCCGACCCACGGCTTAGAAGGCCGTTGCTCTATCCGACTGAGCTACTGGACCAGATGAACACGGACTGTGTTGTTTTTAAATGGAGCGGGCGATGGGAATCGAACCCACAACATCAGCTTGGAAGGCTGAGGTTATACCACTTAACTACACCCGCATGAAGTCTGCATCACCAATCTAAACTGGTCGGAGCGGCAGGATTTGAACCTGCGACCCCCTGCTCCCAAGGCAGGTGCGCTACCAAACTGCGCTACGCCCCGTTGGGATATAGCCGATGCAACACATTAAATTATATATAGGATGGAATTATTTGTCAAGCAAAAAAACTCCAATGTACATGAACGGTTGTGCTTATTATAACGGAACCTGCGGATTTTGCAAGTCCCGGCCCGTATCTGTAAAATAAGAACCCCTTTCCCGGGTGAAGGAAAGGGGTCGAGAGTTCTTATTATGAATAGGGGTAAATTATAGTTGTATCCTTATTACTTGACCGGTCGGGGTGACGATTAGTCGAAGTAACGTTTCAGCAGGCCTAAGAAACCTTTGCCGTGACGGGCTTCGTCGCGGGCCATTTCGTGAACGGTGTCGTGGATAGCGTCCAGGTTGGCGGCTTTAGCACGTTTAGCCAGGTCAGCCTTGCCGGCGGTAGCGCCGTTCTCAGCTTCCACACGCATTTCCAGGTTCTTCTTGGTGCTGTCGGTCAGGACTTCGCCCAGCAGTTCGGCGAATTTTGCAGCATGCTCAGCTTCTTCGAAAGCAGCCTGTTTGTAGTACATGCCGATTTCGGGATAGCCTTCGCGGATAGCTACGCGGCTCATTGCCAGGTACATACCTACTTCACAGCACTCGCCGGTGAAGTTTTTGCGCAGGTCCTCTTTGATATCTTCAGGAGCGTCAGATGCTACGCCTACTACATGTTCTGCAGCCCAGCCCATGTCATCTTTCTGTTCGATGAATTTGGAAGCGGGAGCACCGCACTGAGGGCATTTTGCCGGGGGGTTGTCCCCTTCATAAACATAACCGCATACAGAGCAAACAAATTTTTTCATCATTATTCCTCCAGTTCTATTATTTAAAATGTTATCATGCCAGGCAACCGGAAGCGCTTGCTTTCAGTTGTTAGCCTTAGTATACAACAGTGTGAAAATAATGTCAATGGATAATAATTATAAACTATAGAAATTTACCCCTTTTTCACTCGGATTTAGAATTTCAGCGTCAGACCGGCGTTGATGCCGCGGGTGGTGGCGCTTCCGCCCTGACTCAGTTTCTTGAACTTGTTGTCATAGTAGGACAGGTCCACTTCCAGGTTGTTCAGCAAGGGTTTGCTGACGCCGATCTCCATGGTGTTCAGCTTGTTGCCCACACCGGCCCGTCCCCATACGGTGAAGAGCAGCGGCAGGTCAACCCGTGCCTGGAGGCCGATCTGGCCGGAGTTGGTGGATTTGGAGCGGCCGTCCACGTCGGCGGTGGTGTTCACGTAGCCGGCATAGGCGGACAGCACCGGCAGCACCTTGTACATCAGGTTGGTCTGCTGGAACTTCACTTTGGAAGAGTCCTTGGTCTTGTACAGGTTGTACCGGTAGTTGAGGGCGGTGTTGTGGCCCAGGCCCAGGGTGGCGTCGCCATACCAGCTGGAGCTCTTGCCGTGGGTGCTGTAGTCGCTGAAGTACATGCTGGTGGGGATGTTTCCGCCGACGGACACGCCGACAGCTCCCGGATTGTAGTTCTTCAGCGGGGATGCGGCTGCCGTGCTGCAGACAGCCAGCGCCGCCAGTGCGGCCACCGCCGCGATAGTGCTCAGTTTCTTCATAATGGAATCCTCCTCGATGCTTTCTTACCTCTTCTTTTTTACACGTCTCATTTCAGGTTCCCGGATGGACCGGGATGGAATAGTACCTCTATATAACTTCTAGAAAGGTGGGGGATATTCCTCTTAAACGGTGTGAATTTCTTCTCTTCCTTTAAATACTTGTCAAAAAAAGCTAAAAACGGTAATATTACTATGTATATCTGACTCTTCCTCCGAAGGAGGACGGGTCTTCACCGCAGGAAAAGATAAATGAAATGCAGGTAGACGCATTGGAAAACAGGAAAGAATCAATGATAGAAAATGAAAAAAACACGCCGGTCCCGGATCAGGGAGCGGCTTCCGCGACGAAGCCGGAGACCGTTTCCGGCATGACTCCGGCGCCCGCCGTTGAGGAGGCTCCGGAAAAAGAGCGGAAGTCCGGCGGCGACAACAAGTTCCTCAAGGGGACGCTGATCCTCACCATCTCCAGCATCGTGGTGAAGGTGATCGGTTCCGTGAACTGGATCATCCTCTCCCGTGTGCTGGGCGGTGAGGGCATCGGCCTGTACCAGATGGGTTTCCCCATCTACCTCATGGCCATCACCGTGTCCTCCGCCGGCATCCCGGTGGCCATCTCCATCATCACGGCGGAGAAGCTGGCCCAGAACGACTTCCGGGGCGCCAAGCGGGTGTTCCGCGTCACATTGCGGCTGCTGTTCGTCACCGGCCTGGTGTTCTCCCTGGCGCTGTTCTTCGGCGCCCAGAAGCTGATCGACTGGCACTTCATCCGTGACCCCCGGGCCTATTACTCCATCGTGGCCCTGGCTCCGGCGGTGTTCTTCGTCACCTTCCTGGCCAGCTTCAGGGGTTATCTCCAGGGCTGGCAGATCATGACGCCCACCGCGGTGTCCGAGATCACCGAGCAGCTGGTGCGTGTTGTCACCATGCTGTTCTTCGCGGCCTATTTCATGCCGTACGGCCTGGCCTATGCCGCAGGCGGCGCCAGCCTGGGCGCAGGGGCCGGCGCGTTCTGCGCGCTGATCGTGCTGGTGATCTTCTACCGCCGGATCAAGCGGAAGTTCCATGAGAAGATGGAGCACCAGAACATGGATGCACCCTACGAGGGCGGCATGGACATCATCAAGCGGCTGCTGAAACTGGCCCTGCCGGTGTCCGTCACCAGCCTGATGCTCCCCGTGGTGGCCAACCTGGACCTGCTCATCGTGCCCATGCGGCTGGATGCGGCGGGCTTCCCGCTGCACAAGGCCACGGAGCTCTTCGGCTACCTCACCGGCATGGCGGTGCCTCTGATCAACCTGAGCACCATCTTCACGGCGGCGCTGGCGGTGAGCCTGGTTCCGGCCACCTCCGAGGCCCGTGCCCTGGACGCACTGGACAGCATCCGGCACAAGAGCCGCACCGCTTTCCAGGTGGCGATGATTGTCACCTTCCCCTGCTTCGTGGGACTGTTCTGCCTGGCGGGCCAGGTTTCCAGCCTGATCTACAACGCGCCGGGAGCGGCGCCGGCCATCCAGACCATGAGCTTCGGTATCGTGCTCCTGGGCATGCACCAGGTCAGCACCGCCGTGCTCCAGGGCATGGGACGGACTACCATCCCCGTCATCAACATGCTGATCGCCTGTGTGGCCAAAGTGGCGCTGAACTGGACTTTGACCGCCATTCCCTGGCTGGGCATCAAAGGTTCTGCCATCGCCACCGTCACCGATTTCGGCGTGGCGGCCCTGATCAACATGTACTTCATCTACAAGCTCACCGGCTACACCATGCGTGCGGCCACGGTGTACAAGCCCATGATCGCCGCGCTGGTGATGGGCGTGGCCGTGGAGGCCGTGCTCTATGCGGGAGCCTCCCTCCGGGGCTGGACCATCCTGCTGGCCATGGCCGTGGCGGTGCCTGTCTATGTGGGCATGCTCATGGCGGTGGGCGGCATCACCCGGAAGACCCTGGAGAACATCCCCTTCCTGGGACGGCGCCTGCTGGCGGTAGGGCAGAAGTTCGGCTATTTCAGGGACTGAGGGGATACGGCCGGAGAGAACCGGCGGAACCCGTCACTACCCCGGAAAACATGAAAGCGTAAAATCCGGAAAGAATATAGAAAGCGTAAAGAACATCATAGGACAGAGTCGGTGCGGGAGCGGAAAGTTCATACTCCCGTCAAGGTTTTGACAAGGAAATCCGATATAATCGGATACAGCGGAACCTGCCGGCTCTGTTTTTTATTCCCCGGGAAATTTCCCTCCGGAAGGGAAGGGGAGTATAATGGAGGAGAGTCCGGCGGAAAGTCCGGAAGGACCGCCTGCAATCCGCGCGACCCGGATGAACGGGCGGGCACGGGAAACGGCAGGACGGAAGGCGCGGAACTGCGGTGGCAGAGTCCGGCAGCTCCGGAACCTTCATGGACAGATTCCGCAGAATGAGATTGAAGGAAGAGTTGTATGATGAAAGAAGAAATGAACAGACAGGATATGGACAGACAGGAGATGGGCGGACCGGATACCGCGGGGACCGGGGAGAAGGTGCTCCTCTCCTTCCCCGGGGAGGATGGCGGCCGCCGCACGGTATCGCTGTCCTGGAACCGGTTCCGGCTGCTCTGCCTGGCGGGAGTGGCGGTGCTGCTCCTGCTTCTGGCGGGGACCGGCTACTACGGCTACCGGTATTTCCATTTCGGCACCGATGAGGCCGGCTACCGGGAGTACCTGATCCACAAGGAGGAGCAGGCGGAGAAGCTGAAGACCCTCCAGGCGGACAACGAGCGGATGCTCCGGGACATGGCGGAGATCCACACCCTGGAGACCAAGCTGCGCCGGGCGGTGATCCGCAGCAGCGAGGGGGAGAAGGACCCCATGGGCGGCAGCGCGGCGGCTTCGGCGGACAAGGACGGAGAGTCTGAGGAGCAGCCTGTCGGCACGGTGAACGACGATACCGCAGGCAAGGGCGGCCCCATGGCGGGGACGGACATGATGGACGTGGTGGAGGCCCAGAACCGCAACCTGGCCCTGCGCATCGGCAGCCAGAAAAAGAAGATGAACGAGCTGCTGGCCATCATGGAGGGACGCAGCGGCAGGTATTCCAGCTATCCGGGCCTGTGGCCCACCAAGGGCGGCTATGTCAGCTCCCCCTACGGCAGCAGGCGGAATCCGGTGAACGGCGGCGCTGACTGGCACCCCGGCATCGACATCGCCGTGGACTACGGCACGCCGGTCTACGCGGCGGCCATGGGCACGGTGGAGCAGGCCGGCTGGAACGGCGG
>CALAZX010000143.1 GCA_937926555.1 uncultured Negativicutes bacterium
CTGTTACTGATTTTAAGAACACTCATACCACCCAATCTGTTTATTGTATCGCCCCCGCACCGATGGGTGCGATGAAGCGTTGTTCACTGTTGTTTCCTGCGCCTGACGCTTCATGTACGGATTTATTCCCGCACTTGCCGCTTCCGGCGCCGCTCCCCCGGCGGTTATTTCTTCTCGCGGGGTTTCTGCCGGCGGTTGGAGCCGGTCTTCGGCGCATGGCGCTTGTCTTTCACGGAGTTCCGTCCCCGGGACTTCACGACCTTCTTCTTCCGCCGTGCCGGATTCGGTTTCCGGCGGGCGATGGTCCGTCCCTCCACAGTCTGCTTCTCCATGGTGATGTCCAGCTTCTTCTCGATGAGCTGGATCCAGTGCAGGTCCTCCGGCGTGTACAGGGTCACCGCCACACCGTCGCGGCCCGCGCGGCCCGTACGGCCCACACGGTGCACATACCAGCTGGCGTCATGGGGCACGTCGTAGTTGATGACATGGGTGACGCCCTCCACGTCCAGTCCTCTGGCCGCGATATCGCTGGCCGCCAGAATCTGGATCTCCGCCTCGCGGAACTTCCGCATGACGGTCTTCCGCTTGGTGGGGCTCATGTCGCCGGTGAGGACATCCGCGTTGAAGCCCTGCTGGCCCAGGTACTCGTTCAGTTCCTTGGCCCGCTCCTTGCTGATGCAGAACACCAGCATGAGGAAGGGGTTGAAACGACGGATCAGCCGCTCCAGCACGCGGGGCTTGTCCTCCTCCACGGTCTTGATGCAGATCTGCTTGATGGTCCGCACCACAGACTCCTCCGGATTCACGTCGATGATCTGGCAGTTCCGGGTCAGTTTCTTGCCCAGCTTGCCGATCTCCTCGTCGATGGTGGCGGAGCAGAGCATGGTCTGATGGTCCGGCGCCGTCATGGCGATCAGCTTCATGGCGTCCTCCATGAAGCCCTGGGCCAGCATCTCGTCCATCTCGTCCAGCACCAGGAAGGTCACGCCTCCCAGATCCGTGCTGCCACGCTGGATATGGTCCAGCAGGCGGCCGGATGTGCCGATGAGAATATGGGCGTTGCCGTCCAGTTTCCGTTTCTGCTGCTCGAAATCGTGGCCGCCCACCACCGCCATGGTCTTCAGCCCGGTGCCTTCCAGCACCTGCTTCATCACCTGGTTGGTCTGCTGGGCCAGCTCACGGGTGGGGGTGATCACCAGCGCCTGGACGTAGTTCTTCGCCGGATCCACCTTCTGTGCCAGGGGGATCAGGAAGGCCAGGGTCTTGCCGGTGCCCGTCTGGGCCCGCGCCAGCACGTCCTTTCCGGAGAGCAGGGCGGGAATCGCCTGCTGCTGTACCGGCATGGGCTTCACGATGCCCATCTTCTTCAAATTGGCCCGCACTTCCGGGCACACTTTCATCTGTTCAAAAATATCAGCCATTTTTTACCTCAACCTCTTCCGAGTGCTTCAGCAGGCACCATACGCCCAGACTCCGCCAGGGACGCCATTTCTCCGTGAGCCGGATGACCTGGCCCCGCTTGGGCAGCTTGTCCAGTCCGTACAGCTGCTGAATCTCTCTCTTCAACAAAAAATCATCGCCGGGAACCACGTCCTGCCGGCAGAGGGAGAGCATCAGGAACAGCTCCACCGTCCACTGGCCAAGACCTTTCACGGTCTTCAGCGTTTTCACGATCCGGGAATCCTCCATCTCGTCGAAGGCGTCCAGATCAATCGTCCCGTCCACCAGGGCACGGGCGAAATCTTTCATATAACCGACCTTGACTTCCGTCAGGCCGCAATCCATCAGCTGCTGATCCGTCAGTTCCAGCACCTTCTCCGGCAGCATGGGTTCGCCGGTGAGCTCCTTCAGCCGCTCCATGATCTCCAGGCTGGTCTCCGGCGGCAGCTGCTGCGCCGCGATGCCTGTCAGCAGCACTCTGAAATAGATGTCCTTGTCATCGGGAACCAGTGTGCACGGTCCGTATTTCTCCAGAAAAGGGATCAGCTCCGGAGCGTTCTCTCTCAAATATTTCTCACCCTGTGTCCAATCCGGTTTCGCCTGCATTCACGTTCTCCTTCCGTTCCTCCGGGGTACGGCCACTGCCGCCCCTTATTGTAAGGATGCATACCATCCCACATTAAATTAAATGATAGATAATTAATTATAACATATATCCGGCATTTAAAAAACAGGAAAATCCCCTCTACACCGCATACATCCATATGAAAGAGGACATACGGCGGCCCTGTGATGTGGTATAATAAACCATAAGTCTTATTTCGGACATGGCAACGTGAAACCACGCGGCATGACAGCGGGGAGCATCGAAAAACGATATGACAGAAGGAGACACGCATCAATGGGTATATGGGAATTTCTGCGCAAGAGAATAAAGGTGGACGGACTGCTGAAAGGCATCCTCTTCGGCATCTTCGCCTACTTCGCCGAAAAAAGGGAGGAGGAGAACCGGGCCAGGGCCGAAGCGGAGCGGAAAGAGAAACTGCGCCTGGAAGGCCAGGAGGAATACCGCAAGACGCTGGCCGCCATCATCCAGGCGGAGAAACCGGACCAACAGCCGGTGCTGGACGGCATCGTGGAGCAGTACGGCCTTTCCGAGGATTTCGAGGTGGAGGAGCTGCGGAAACAGTTCACCACCTTCAGCGAGAATTTCCTGGAACAACCCTCCATCTCCACCGAGGAGTATGACCGGTTCAAAGCCCTCCAGGCGTCCCACAACATCAACATGGGCGACGGCGCCAAGGCGCTGCTGGAACGGAAGCACGCCATCTGGCTGGCCAACAACGAGTCTGTCCTGCCGGAGCTGGATCCCGCCGACATCGCCCTGCCCCTGAAAAAAGGGGAGGTGGTCCATCTGGCGGACTACGGCTACATGAAGAAAGTGAGCACCCGGACGGAACGGGTGGGCTACCACGGACCGGTGATCAGCTTCAAACTGTTCAAAGGCGTCCGCTACCGGGCCGGGGACCTGGGCGTCCACCGCACCACCCGGACCACCATCGACGTGGTGGACGAGGGTTCCTTCTATATCACCAACAAACGTGTGGTCTTCGTGGGGCAGATGAAGAACTTCTCCATCCCCATCAACAAAGTGATCAAGATCGAGGTCATGGACGAAGGACTGCTCCTCCAGAAGGAGAACACCATGACTCCCAGAATCGTGGAGCTGGGCGACTACGACCTGCCCCTCTCCGTGCTGTCCGTCCTGATCAACGGGCAGGAATAAGAAAAGGAGTGACTGTATGAGCACAATCAGGAAATTCTTCAACTTCTCCGGCCGTATCAACCGCCGGACATATCTGGTACATAGTCTTCTGCTGACCCTGCTGATCATCGTGGTGTGGGTGGCAGCCGCAGCATTGGCACTGCAATCCGATGGCTTTATATTCCCCATCATCTGGCTGGCCTTGACACTGGCCGTGATTGTGAGGAATCTGTCCCTGCTGATCCGCCGCTTCCATGATTTCAACGGCTCCGGACTGATGGTGTTCGCCTATATCATCGGCAGCGGCTTCCTTTCCGGTGTCGCTACGCGTATCGCTCCCTTCCTGGACACCGTGGTGACCCTCGTGATGCTCTGCATCCCGCTCCTCATTCCGGGAACACAGGGTGACAACAAATACGGACCCCAGCCGGAGAAACGCATCGGCATGTGATGGGAGCAGTCCGGGTGACACAATACCCACAGCCTATCTGACACAAAAGACAAGACCCCGGGAGGTATATCATATCCATGCAATTCACACTGGACTTCGGAAGAGGCATCTTCAAGACACCTCAACAAGGACGGAATAACAACCGGAAAAGCTGTACCCGCAACAAAGGACGTTCTCTGCTGCAGATTCCGCGTGACTACACGGTACTCGACCTGGAGACAACGGGGCTCAGGCCGGCTTCCGACTCCATCATCGAAGTCGCCTGCATCAAGTACAGGGACGGCCGGGAGGTGGACACCTACCATACCTATGTACGCCCCGCCACCTTCCACAGCGAGGACAGTGAGGGCTACACCTATTACGTGAACGGATTCATCACCAATCTCACCGGCATCACCAACGAGATGCTGGAGGAAGCCCCTTCCTTCGAGGATATCGCGGAAGAGCTGTCCGCTTTCCTTGAGGGTGAGATCATCGTGGGGCACAACGTGAACTTCGATATCAATTTCCTCTACGACAACTACAAAAACTTCGACGGCTCGGATTTCAGCAACGACTTTCTCGACACCATGCGGCTGGCGCGCCGGCTGCTGCCCGACCTGCCCCACCACCGTCTGGACGACCTGGCGGACTTCTTCAATATCAGAGGGATCTACCACCGGGCCATGGAAGACTGCCGGATGACCCAAGGAGTCCTGAAAGGACTGGCGTCTTTGGTGCGGTAGGAATGGAGTGCGCAGAAAGTTAAGTGCTAACAAATTTATCACCACACAAAACACATTAATTAATATCAACAAAAATGTCTATTCTTCGTTTAATATTATCCCTGCTGGAACACCTCTAAATTTATATAAAATCACTTTTTACCTTTACTTTTCTAAGAATTCATAAAGAAATATGCCTTATCATATTTCCCCTTAGTTTTCAGACTATCTTTGCATGTTATACTGTTTTTAAAGGAGTGATTGTATGAAAATAAAATGCGAGTTTGGCGCCGGATCAACCGATCTGAATGTACCCGATATTTGTCCAAGGTGCGGAAAAAACTTTGCACCTTCCACTCTATTTTACAGTTATCTCAAAAGCACCGATAAAAAAATCAACTTTGTCGCACTCCTATCCTGTCCCTTCTGTAACAAAGCTACACTCATAGAGTATCCGTGGAGTAATTTATTTTCTGTCAATCCTAGATATGAAGATTACTGGCCGAACATTCAGATTTACGACTTACCGAATGGCATTGCTGATTTGTATCCTGCTTTTTCTAAGACATATAATGAGGCAGCATTAGCTGAAGCAATGGGAATAACCAAAATCGCAGGCATGGGATATCGCAAAGCCTTAGAAGAGCTTATAGAACACTATCTTTCAAATCATCCAGAAATCGAATGCAACCCTGATGCTCCTCTAGGCAAAAAAGTTCTTAAAATAGCCAATCCGAAAATCCAGGCATTGGCCAAAGCAAGTGTTTGGTTAGGGAATGATCAAGTTCATACTAAAATAAAATTTCCTGAATATGATATAAATGATTTAAAATCATTCATAAAAGCATTATGTTATTTCATACTCATGGAAGCAGAAATTGATAAAGCAACTAAACTGATCAGCACTCCATCGTCCTAAAACCCATCAAAAACAGTACTTATCACGCAAAAATTCTTTTACTAAGCCTGTACAGTTTAACAAATCTATTTTAACCTAGACCATTAAGGACCCTTGCACCGCCGACGAGTCTATGGTCCTCAATTCTCAATGCTCATATGAACAGAACCGGAAGACTTATATGCACGAGATACCGCACCATCAACACAGAGATCTTGATTCAGATGTCGCTGTTGACGAAATAGATTCTGTCCGGCACCGTCAGAAGAAGAGGTGACTTCATGAACTACTATGCAATTTCGCTTAGTCTTATAACCTCAGTACTTGGAATACCGCTACTAGCAAGAACCTATGAAAAAAATGGAGGCAAGATGTTTCCCTTACTGAATCAGGAGACCTTTGTTTTTATTCCTGCCTACATTCGCCTTGCCCTTATTTCCCCTAATCCTGGGTTTGCAGTGTTGCTTACAGTACTCAGCACAATTGGATTTCTTTTCCCCATCGGCTTCACCTATATGTACTTTTTCAAAAAGGACAAAACCGGAATTCAAGAAACGTTTCCGCCGTTCATAGCGTATCCGACATTAGTTGTAATTTGGATGGAGTGTCTTTCGAAATGGTTCGAATCTGCTGCTGAGCTTTTTCGAATGTAGCATAATTAAAAATGCAATTTATAAACCATTCGCAAACGGGGTTGATGTTGGGGAGATAGGGTCTCGCCGTCACCTCAAATAAAGGAGCCCACAAGGAATACTGTTATGAGAGCAACAGAGCTGGTCAACTTTGCCTGTATCTTTTTGAGCTATTTGACAAAAGAGCATATGGAAAAGCAATGTATTTCAAATGGTTTGGCCGCCTGCTCTGTATTCTTCGGCCAGGCGGCACAAGCTTTTGTATTTGCGACAAGGACGGGTAACCCGTTGGATTACCAGCGCATCTATCAGACCTGGCTGCGGATTCAGAAGCTGTCCGGAGTAAAGAAAACCATCCATACCTTCCGTCACACTTTCGCAACGGTAGGACTGGCAAAGGGAATCCCGATTACTGAGATGTCCAGGATCCTGGGGCATGCCGATGTGGCCACCACGTTGAATATGTACTCCCACGCTATACCTGATTACAATCAAAAGATCATTGAGATGTTTAACAAAAAATAAAAAAGCCACTCCATGCAAAAACAATCTGCGAGGAGTGGTTTTTTATTCTCTTTTTTCATTTTAAAGTGGGGGCGATTTGGGGGCGGTTTACTATCTTTTAGGGGTGCTTACGGGCGCTTACGGGGCATTACTCATGACAAAAACGCCCTTGTTTCAGAAAACAAAAAACACCTTGAAACCATAAGATTTCAAGGTGTTGATTTCGTGGCAGGGGCAGAAGGAGTCGAACCCTCAACCAACGGTTTTGGAGACCGCTACTCTACCAATTGAGCTATACCCCTGTGGAGCGGAAAACGAGATTCGAACTCGCGACCCCCTCCTTGGCAAGGAGGTGCTCTACCACTGAGCTATTTCCGCAAAATGGTGCCTCAGCACAGAATCGAACTGTGGACACAGGGATTTTCAATCCCTTGCTCTACCAACTGAGCTACCGAGGCATTGGCGACCCAGAGGGGACTCGAACCCCTGACCTCCGCCGTGACAGGGCGGCATTCTAACCAACTGAACCACTGGGCCGTTCGTCAATACATCTGACAATTAGGAATTATATCATACAAAAATCTTCCGCGCAAGGGGTATTTTTAAAAAATGTATAATTTCCCTTTTTCTATGCAATTGAAAAATCTTTACAAATAATTCATAGTAATTGTATACGAAAACAGTGTTTTGTCGTATAATAGTCTTGTTGCAATTATAAATTATGTAAGCTCGATATAACAAGGAGGAAACAACAATGGTATTGACACCTGAAGTATGGCAGGGCCTGATGATCCCCTTCGCCGGGACCACCCTGGGCTCCGCCTGCGTATTTTTCATGAAAGGCAAGATGAACCTTTCCGTACAGCGTTCCATGGCCGGCTTCGCCGCCGGCGTCATGGTGGCCGCATCCATCTGGAGCCTGCTGATCCCCGCCATGGAGCAGAGCGAGTCCCTGGGGACTTTCGCTTTCGCCCCGGCTGTGGTGGGCTTCTGGCTGGGCATCCTGTTTCTGCTGTTGCTGGACCGGACCGTCCCCCATCTCCATGTGGACAGTGACACGGCGGAAGGCCCCAAGAGCGCCCTGTCCAAGAAGATCATGCTTGTGCTGGCCGTGACCATCCATAACATCCCGGAAGGCATGGCGGTAGGCGTGCTGTACGCCGGCTGGCTGGCTGGCGCTCCCGACATCACCGCGGCAGGCGCACTGGCGCTGTCCATCGGTATCGCCATCCAGAACTTCCCGGAAGGCGCCATCATCTCCATGCCCCTGCGCTCTGAAGGCCTGGGCAACTGGAAAGCTTTCGTCTACGGCACCCTCTCCGGCGCTGTGGAGCCGGTAGCAGGCTTCCTCACCATCCTGGCTCTGAGCTATGTGGTGCCCGCCATGCCCTACCTGCTGAGCTTCGCCGCAGGCGCCATGATGTACGTGGTGGTGGAGGAGCTGATCCCCGAGATGTCCGAAGGGGAGCATTCCAACATCGGCACCATCGCCTTTGCCGTGGGCTTCACCCTGATGATGGCCCTGGACGTGGCTCTGGGCTGAGCGGATCGGCGGTCCGTAGCGGGGTGGAAATCCCCTCCCGTTGCAACGGCAACTCAGACTCATCAATGCTACCGTTCCATCGTTTCCCGATTCGGCAATCCCGACGGAGCAGTATCCTGTTTCACCACTATTCAGCTTCAAGTGCATAATAATCAATCAGGACCGGCGTATCCCGCCGGTCTTTTTTCATTGTCCACATCTCCATCCCGCGCTCTCATTCCCGGATTTATTCGCCCAACTTCCGGGTTCCTCGCCGCTTCCTCTCTTTTCCTCCCGCATACGCCCCATCATCCTCCCGATGTGCTATAATAGTCAGGTGGGCGATGACAGCGACAGCTGCGGGAGAAGATCTCCCTATACTG
Organism: uncultured Negativicutes bacterium; assembly: GCA_937926555.1. Taxonomy (GTDB): domain Bacteria; phylum Bacillota; class Negativicutes; order Acidaminococcales; family Acidaminococcaceae; genus Succiniclasticum. The sequence goes on from CALAZX010000143.1 coordinate 8,300, forward strand.
TCGCGATATACGGCCGCGATGCACTTTCGCGACCCTCTGCCACTATACACTGTCATCCCGCATAGATACGATGCGGAATGCCGCCATAAATACAGTGCGGGTTGCCGCATATGACGTGAATCCAGGAGGTTGTCATGGCTAAAATAGATATCAAAGAACTGCAAGAATCCCTGCCCCAGTGGGAGTTCCTCAAGAATCTCCCCCGGGAGCTGAAGGGATTCCACTATAAAGACCGGGGGGACATGGACGGACAGCATGTGCTGGTCCTCTGCTCCTACGAGAAACCCGGTTCCCACCGGAGTCTGGACCTGATCTACACGAAAGAGACTTTCGACTTCGTGCCCGTGAAACAGGTGGGACTCCACAGTTTCCGCGACCTGCGGTACATCACCCGGGACAAAGAAGAGTTCACTGAGATCATCCCCCAGGTGCTGGAGCGGATGCTGTCTGAGATCTCCGAGGATTACTGCCCCGGCTGCCAGCGGGTGCTCAGCGAGAAAGGCGTGCCGGAATGGGAATACGGACGGACCCTGCCGGAGACCATCGGCCGTTTCCAGCTGTTCATCACCCCGGAGCATCCCTTCGAATACATCAACAACTCCATCATCCTCATCGACTATGCGGATTTCGAGAAAGGGGATGAGCTGTACTTCATGTACAACCGGGTCCGCAACGAGTTCTTCGCGGAGAAGAAGGTGGACAACATCCCCAAGACCATCCACGACTTCGATGCCGATACCCTGAAACAGCTGGAGAAGCATCTGAAGGAGAAGCTGGTCCCCTATCTGGAGAAGATGTGACCCTCCGGGGAGAAATACGCACCCTGTTACAATCCATGCCACGGTCGTCACTGTTACAAATGTGACATTCGCCATCCTGTGGACATGGCCAAACCGGAAAATCCGGAAAAACAGTTGCACAGGGATTATATCTTCTGCTATAATCACCGGGTAACCCATTTTCAGCGGGTTGCGGCGGGAAATCCGGCAAAACCGGAATTTTCAGCAGGAGATAGGGAAAACCTCTTGACAGCATCAAGAAAATCCCCTATACTAATATTGCATTTGATTGCACGGCCCAGTGGTTCAGTTGGTTAGAATGCCGCCCTGTCACGGCGGAGGTCAGGGGTTCGAGTCCCCTCTGGGTCGCCAACGCGGAAATAGCTCAGTGGTAGAGCACCTCCTTGCCAAGGAGGGGGTCGCGAGTTCGAATCTCGTTTTCCGCTCCATTTTATTAATTAGAGATGCCAGTCTCTTTTTATATGATGGCGACATAGCCAAGTGGTAAGGCAGAGGTCTGCAAAACCTTTATCCCCAGTTCAAATCTGGGTGTCGCCTCCAATTTATTTTCGCCGAGGTGGCGGAACTGGCAGACGCAAGGGACTTAAAATCCCTCGGGTAGTGATACCCGTACCGGTTCGATTCCGGTCCCCGGCACCAAGAAACTTTAACCTCATTCATACGGATGAGGTTTTTTTATGCCCATTTTCAGACTTTCCACAACGCAAAAAAGCCATCTTCCCGCATCACTCCGGGAAGATGGCTTTCTTTTTATGTTCCGGTTCTGGTCCGACCGGGTCACAGCACGCCCTCTCAGGCCGCTGCAGCCCCGTACAGCGTCATTTCGGCTGTACCACGGGGTTCTTCTTGCCGGTGCTGCCACGCTTCGTCAGCGGCTTGCCTTCCTTGCACAGGGGGCACTCCTCCGGCTTGTAGGTGGGCACGTTCAGATGCAGCAGGGCTTCCGTGCGTACGCCGAAGTCCGCTTTGCCGCCGCTGCGGTCCACCAGCAGGCCCACGCCCACGATCTCGCCGCCGTGCTCCCGCACCACGTCCATCACCTCATGGACGCTGCCGCCGGTGGTGACGATGTCCTCCACCACCAGCACCCGGGTGCCTTCCGGAATCTGGAAGCCGCGTTTCAGGGTCATCTTGCCGTTCTCACGCTCGGTGAAGATGGCGCGGGGGCCCAGTGCCTTGCCGGTCTCGTGGGCCAGCAGGATGCCGCCGGTGGTGGGTCCCACCACCAGTTCGATGTTGTCGTCCTTGTAGCGGCGGGCTATCTCCCGGCACAGGGTCTCGGTGTACTCAGGATGCTGCAGCACGTTGAATTTCTCCACGTACATGGGGCTGTGCAGTCCGCTGGTCAGCAGGAAATGGCCATGGAGCACTGCCTGAGTCTCTTCCAACAGTTTCAAAACTTCGTTCTCGCTTAACATTCTATGGATTCCCCCTATCGGTTTATCGGATCTCTTCTACAATCTTGGCTGCCGCCGCATGGCGGTCCTCCGCCTGCATGATGGGCCGGCCCACCACGATGTGGGTGGAGCCGTTGGCGAAGGCCTGTGCCGGCGTGGTCACACGGCTCTGGTCGTTCAGCGCCGCTCCTGCCGGACGGACGCCCGGCGTGACGATGAGGAACTCGGGGCCGCAGGCCTCACGGATGGCGGCCGCCTCTTTCGGGGACGCCACCACGCCGTCCAGTCCGGCGTCTTTCGCCAGACGGGCCAGGGCCACCACCTGCTCCTCGATGGTGTTGTCGTAATGGAGCGCGTCGAACTGCTCCTTGTCCATGCTGGTAAGAATGGTCACCGCGATCAGTTTCGGCGCCGGGATGCCCAGCTCCGCCGCTTTCGAGCGGACAGCCTCGGCGGCGGTGGCCATCATCTTCCGGCCGCCCACCGCATGGACGTTCATCATGTCCACGCCCAGCTCCGTCAGCACTCTCAGCGCGCCGGCCACCGTGTTGGGGATGTCCTGGAGCTTCAGGTCCAGGAACACCTTCTTCTCACGCTCCTTGAGGAAGCGGATCATCTCGTTGCCCGCGGCGTAGTACAGCTCCATGCCCACTTTGTAGTAGACCACGCTGTCGCCGATATCCTCCACCGCCTTTTTGGCCAGTTCCGCCGTGTGGAAGTCCAGGGCGGCGATAAGACGCTCGTCGTTTGCCATTCCTACTCCTTTCTGCCCGGCAGCGCCAGGCCGATCATGTCTCTGATGTTCTCTATGTCATGACGGTCCATATAAGCCAGGATGCCGTCACAGATTGTCTCCGCGATAGCCGGGTCGATGAAGTTCGCGGTCCCCACCGCCACAGCGTTGGCGCCCGCCAGGAAGAACTCGATGGCGTCCTCCGCGTTCATGATGCCGCCCATGCCGATGATGGGGACTTTGACGGCCTGCGCCACCTCGTAGCACATCCGCACGGCCACCGGCCGCACGCAGGGGCCGCTGAGACCGCCGGTGACGTTGCCCAGCACCGGGCGCATCCGCTCGATGTCCAGTTTCATGCCCAGGAGGGTGTTGATGAGGGACAGTGCGTCCGTCCCCGCCGCTTCCGCCGCCAGGGCCATCTCCGTGATGCTGGTCACGTTGGGTGACAGCTTGGTGATGACCATCTTCGACGTGTTCCGTTTCACCTGCTCCACCACGGCGGTGACGCTGGTTGCGCAGGTGCCGAAGGCGATGCCCCCGTCCTTCACGTTGGGGCAGGAGATGTTGATCTCCACCGCATCCACCCCGTCCACGTCCAGCTTGGCCGCCAGTTCACTGTATTCCGCCGGGGAGCTGGCCGCGATGTTGACGATGACGGGCACGTCATACTGCCGCAGTTTCGGCAGGGTCTGTTCCAGGAAGTAGTCGCTGCCCGGATTCTCCAGGCCCACGCAGTTGAGGATGCCGGAGGGCGTCTCCACCATCCGCTGTCCTCTGTTGCCGGCTCTGGGCGCCAGGGTGGTGCCTTTCACCGTCACCGCCCCCACCTTCTCCAGGTCCAGGAAGTCGGTGAACTCCAGGCCGAACCCGAAGGTTCCGGAGGCCGTGGTGATGGGGGTCTTCATCTTCAGCCCCGCGATGTCCGTGGCCAGTCTGCCACCGTACAGGTCCGTCACCATTCCCCCACCTCCTCTGCCCAGAACACCGGGCCGTCCGTACATACTTTCAGTCTCTTGCCGATGCCGCCGCAGGAGCAGGACAGGCAGGCGCCCAGCCCGCAGCCCATGTATTTCTCCAGGGACACCTGGCAGCGGATCCCCGCCGCCAGCACAGCTTCGGACACCGCACGCATCATGGGCACCGGTCCGCAGACGTAGACGCAGTCATAGCCGCCTTCCGCCAGCATCTCCGGCAGGGCCGCCATGACGGTTCCCTTCGTCCCCAGGCTGCCGTCGTCGGTGGTCAGTCCGATCTTCTCCCCGCAGGGTACGAAGATCTCTTTCCAGAACAGGTCCTCCGCCGTCCGTCCTCCCATGAGCACGTCGGCTTTCCTGCCCGCGCCAACCTCCGCCTTCTCACGGAAGGCTTCCGCCAGGTAGAGCAGCGGCGCCAGTCCCAGGCCGCCGCCCACCAACAGCGGGCGTTCCGCCTCCAGGCAGAAGCCGTGACCCAGTGGGCCCACCACGCTCAGCGTCTCCCCTTCCCGGACTTCCGCCAGCATCTTCGTGGCTTCCCCCAGGATACGGTACATCAGGGTGATGGTCCCCTTCTCACGGTCCACCCGTGCCACGCCGAAAGGCCGGCGCAGCAGCGGTGCGGTATGGCGGCTCACCCGGAGGTTCACAAACTGTCCGGGAACCGCGGTGGCGGCGATCTCCGGCGCCACCAGGTCGATCTCGTTCGTGGTCGCATTCAGCACCCGCCGGCCTGCGACCCTGGCCTCTATGATATGTTTAGTCAAATCAATTCCCCCAAGAAAGATCCTGCAGTGCCACTACCCGGACCGCTCTGCGGAACCGCATGCTGCCCAGGACGCTCATCAGCTCCCGCGCCGTGTCAAGAGACGTGAGGCAGGGGATGGCGTGCTCCACCGTGGCCCGGCGGATTTTGAAGCCGTCGCGGAGAGAGTCTCCGGAGTGGCTGGTGGTGTTGATGACCATGGCGATCCTGCCGTTCTTGATGTCGTCCAGCAGATTGGGTTTCCCCTGGCTCACCTTGGTGGCCACATCCACCTTGATGCCCCGTTCCTTCAGGTACTCAGCGGTACCGCCGGTGGCGATGATCTCGTAGCCCAGGTCGGCGAAACCGGACGCGATGCCGGCGGCCTCCGCCTTGTCCGTGTCAGCCACGGTGATGAGGATGGCGCCTTCCCGGGGCACGTTGATGCCCGCGGCCACGCAGGCCTTGTACAGGGCTCTGGAGTACTGGTAGTCCACGGACATGACCTCGCCGGTGGATTTCATCTCAGGCCCCAGGGTGATGTCCACATTGCTCATCTTGTTGAAGGAGAACACCGGCGCCTTCACGGCGTAGTAGTCCGGGAAGAGCACCAGGCCGGGCTCGTAGCCCTGTTCACGCAGGGACACGCCCATGGCGCACTTGGTGGCCACATCCACCATGGGGATGGTGGTCACTTTGCTCAGGAAGGGTACCGTCCGGGAGGACCGGGGGTTCACCTCGATGACGTACACCTGGTTGTCCCGCACGATGTACTGGACGTTGATCATGCCCTTCACTTCCAGGTTCAGGGCCATCTTCCGGGTGTAGTCGATGATGGTCTCGATGACACGCTCGCTCAGGGTCCGGGGCGGATATACGGCGATGGAGTCGCCGGAATGCACGCCGGCGCGCTCCACATGCTCCATGATGCCCGGCAGGAGGACTTCCTTGCCGTCGCAGATGGCGTCCACCTCCACCTCGGTGCCCATCAGGTAGTGGTCAACCAGCACCGGATGGTCGCTGGAGGCCTTCACCGCGTGTTTCATGTAGTGGCGCAGCTCCTCGTCGCTGTTGACGATCTCCATGGCACGTCCGCCCAGCACGTAGGAGGGGCGCACCATTACCGGGTAGCCCACGTCGTGAGCCGCCGCCAGGGCGCCTTCCAGGTCGATGACGGAGTGTCCTTTCGGCCGGGAGATCTCACACTGGGTCAGCACTTCGTCGAAGCGCTCCCGGTCCTCCGCCCGGTCGATGCTGTCCACGCTGGAGCCCAGGATCCTCACGCCGGCCTTGGCCAGGGGGCCTGCCAGGTTGATGGCGGTCTGGCCGCCGAACTGGACGATGACGCCTTCCGGCTGCTCCTTGTCCAGCACGTTCAGCACATCCTCCACCGTCAGGGGCTCGAAGTACAGTTTATCGGAAGTGTCGAAGTCGGTGCTCACCGTCTCCGGGTTGTTGTTGATGATGATGGTCTCGTAGCCCAGCTCTTTCAGCGCCCATACGGAGTGGACGGAGCAGTAGTCGAACTCCACGCCCTGTCCGATGCGGATGGGGCCGGAGCCCAGCACGCAGACCTTCTTCCGGGGCGTCACCTTCACCTCGTCCTCCACAGCGTAGGTGCTGTAGTAGTACGGGGTCTCCGCCTCGAACTCGGCGGCGCAGGTGTCCACCATCTTGTAGGTGGGGATGATGCCCCACTCTTTGCGGAGGCTGCGGATCTCCTGCCAGGTATGGCCGGTGAGCTCCCCGATCACCTCGTCGGCGAAGCCTCTCTCTTTCACCTTCCGCAGGAGGCCTTTGTTCAGCGGCGCTTCCCGCAGTTCCTTCTCCAGGCTGATGATATGCTGGATCTTCCGCAGGAACCAGTAGTCGATGCGGGTGGTCTCATGGACATAGTCCACGCTGCCGCCCCGGCGGAGGAACTCGGCGATGGCGAAGAGACGCTCGTCGTCCTGCCGTCCCACGCGCTCCTTGATCTCCTGGTCGGTGAGGCCGTCCAGAGCCCGCAGGCGCAGATGGTTGCAGCCGATCTCCAGGCAGCGGGTGCCTTTCAGCAGGGCCGCCTCGAAGTTCCGCTCGATGGCCATCACCTCGCCGGTGGCCTTCATCTGGGTGCCCAGCATGCGGTCCGCCGTGACGAACTTGTCGAACGGCCAGCGGGGGAATTTCACTACGATATAGTCAAGGGCCGGCTCGAAGCAGGCCGTGGTCTTCTTGGTCACCGCGTTCTGGATCTCGTCCAGGGTGTAGCCCGCCGCGATCTTGGCCGCCACTTTGGCGATGGGATAGCCGGTGGCTTTGGAAGCCAGCGCGGAGGAGCGGCTCACACGGGGGTTGACCTCGATGACATAGTAGTTGTCGGAGTAGGGGTCCAAGGCCAGCTGCACGTTGCAGGCGCCGCAGACGCCCAGTTCCCGCACGATGTCGATGGAGGCCTGGCGCAGCATCTGCACCTCTTTGTCGCTGAGGGTCTGTGCCGGTGCCACCACGATGGAGTCGCCGGTGTGGACGCCTACCGGGTCCAGATTCTCCATGGAGCACACGGTGATGCAGTTGTTCTCCGCGTCGCGCAGCACTTCGTACTCGATCTCTTTCCAGCCTGCCACGGAGCGCTCGATCAGCGCCTGGCCGATGAGGCTGTAGGTCAGGCCCTTGTTGACGATGTCGTCCATCTCCTCGTCGTTGTGGGCGATGCCGCCGCCGGTGCCGCCCAGGGTGTAGGCCGGGCGCACGATCAGGGGGTAGCCAACCTCATGGGCGAACTTCATGGCGTCCTCCACGGACTCCACGATGGTGCTCTCGGGGATGGGCTGGTTAATCTTCTCCATGGCCTCCTTGAAGAGCTCACGGTCCTCCGCCCGGCGGATGGTGGGGATCTGGGTGCCCAGGAGCCGGATGTTGTTGGCTTCCAGGATGCCCTTCTCCGCCAACTCCAGCGCCAGGTTCAGGCCCACCTGGCCGCCCAGTGTGGCCAGCATGGCGTCAGGACGCTCGGCCCGGATGACGCTCTCGATGAACTCCACGTTCAGGGGCTCCACATAGACACGGTCGGCGATGTGCACGTCGGTCATGATGGTGGCCGGGTTGGAGTTCACCAGCACCACTTCCAGCCCCTCCTCCTTCAGGGAGCGGCAGGCCTGGGTGCCGGAGAGTGAGAATTAAAAAGAAATTTATTCAGGAGGAATAGAAGATGAAGCTCCGTTTTCAACAAGAAGAATTAACATTCGATCAACCGATTGTGGTGGAGTCGATTATTGAACAAATTAATAACTGGTTAGGAGAGACGCACTACTTCAGCCATCTCATCATTG
>CALAZX010000144.1 GCA_937926555.1 uncultured Negativicutes bacterium
CTTTGCACGCAGCAAAAAAAGACCCCCGGAGGAAGGCGGTGGCCTTTCCGGGGGTCTCTCTCAGTCCGGACGCGCCGGCCCTGGCATCACGGATGATGGTGACGGCGGGACGGTCTGTCAATCATATATCAGAAGTTGTACTCATAGCCCAGCATGAAGTTCCGGCCCAGGGACAGGTAGTTGGAGGTGCTGTTGGAGGTGATATCCAGTCTGTCCAGGATGTTGTTCACGTGCAGGAACACCTTCTGGTCCTTTTCGGCCTTGTAGGTGAAGTGCATGTTGGTGAACAGCTGGGGTTTGATATGGCGCTGGGGTTTATCCTTGGATGCCCGGGTGGAGGTGCGGTCCCCCACGAAGTTGGCGGACAGGCTGCCGGTGAACTTGCCCTCCTGGTAGTTCACGCCGCCGGTGAGCTGGTACTTGCTGTAGTAGTCGTGCCAGTCGCTGTCGCCGTAGGTGGAGCTATTGCGGCACTGAGGATTGTTCAGGGTGGCGCCCCAGCTGGTGCTCCAGTTGTCGTCATGCTTCAGGTTGCAGGACACCTCGATACCGGTGTTCCGCACGTCCTCGTTCCTGTAGTCCACCTTGTCGATGGTGCCGTCCTTGGCGTATTTCACGTCGGCGGAGATGGAGTCCTTGATGATGAAGTTGTACAGCGCCACGCGCCAGGAGCTCTTCTCCAGGCTCTTCTTGTAGCCGATCTCGTAGTGGGTGCCCTGCTCCGGTTTCAGGTCCAGTTTGGGGTTGATCATGCCCATGCCGTAGATCTGGGTCAGGTTGGGCATGCGGAAGGATCTGCCGGCCTTGGCGTAGAAGCTGCTGCTGTCGTTGATGCGGTAGAGGTATTCCACTTCCGGGGTGAACTTGCTCTGGCTGTCATTCTCGGTGGCTTTCTTCTTGCCGGTCTTCAGGTCCGTGGAGTTGCCCCGGGAACGGGTGGCCCAGGTCTCACGGGCGTTCAAGTACAGGTTGGACTGGTCGTTCAGGGCGATGTCGTAGGACATGTAGATGGAGTACATGTCGCGGGTCATGTCGCTTTCCACCTTCTTGGTGCCGGATTTCAGGTCCATGTCCTCCCGCTGCCAGGTGGTGCCCACCAGCAGGTTGTTGCCGCCAAGCTTGAACAGTCTCTGCACGTCGATGTCGCTGCCGTGGCCTTTGCGCCAGCTGTTCATCTTGCTGTCCTTGTCGTAGTTCTTCTCCTGGGTGCCGTAGGAGATGTGGGCTTTCCAGTCGTCCTTGTCGTACTGCAGCTGGACACGGTTGTCGATATCCTTGTAGTCGTTGATGTTCTGCAGCTTGCCGGTGCGGCTGTTGTTGATCAGGTACCGGTTCTTGTTCCGGGAGTAGTTGTGGGTCACGGTGAGTCCGTCCACGATCTTGTAGTTCCACAGCACGCTGGTCCGTTCGCCCTTGCCGTAGTCATAGACGGTGGGACGGCCGGTGATGGCGGGCTCGCTCATGTGGGTGGCCTTGCCTCTGTGCTCGTAGCCGGCGATGATGCTGAAGTCGTCCACGCCCAGGGCCATGTTGTAGCGCTGCTTGTCGAAGTTGCCTGCGGCAGCGGAGGCTTTGTTCTTCACGGATTTCTTGGTGATGATGTTGATCACGCCGCCGGTGGCCTCACTGCCGTACAGCACGGCGCCGCCGCCCTTCACCACCTCGATCTTCTCGATGGATTCCGTGGGGATGTCGTCCAGGTTGTATTTGCCGTCCAGGTTCATGGCTACGCCGTTCACCAGCACCAGGGTGCCCTTCTGGACGCCGCGGATCATGATCTTGCTGGTCATGGTGCCCATGGAGGTGCCGTTGAAGCCCTGGGACTGGGATACCACGCCCAGGGTGTTCTTCAGCACGTCATAGGCGTTGGCCGCGCCGGACTTGGCGATCTGCTCGGCGTTGAACACCTCCACGGAGGCCGGGGTGTCCAGGTCCTTCGTGTCGATACGGCGGGCGGTTACCACCATGGGGTCCAGGTCGAACTCGAAAGCGTCCACGTCGGCAGCGGCGGCGCCGGCTGCCAGGGGAACGGATGCGGCCACGCAGAAGGCGCCGCAGAGCAGGGATTTTTTCAGGAATGCAGCAGTATTGTATTTCATCAGTTCAGTACCTCATTTTCTTTGTTTTCTATTGCCGGACTTCTTCTCGTCTCAAAGCTGTGCCGTGTCTTTTCACCGGCCGGTCCGGATTTTTCCATAAGGAGACCCCCACCCGGAGGCGGGGGTCCTGTCAGAACCGCGCTGTCCGGTCATATGTCTGTGAGAGTGCCGCAGGCGGCCGGAGCCGCCATTCCCGATGCTTAGCACCGCCCTGCGGAGAGGCGGGCTGCGGGAGTGCCTTATCAGAAGGTGTAGTTATAGGTGAGCATCCAGTTGAAAGGCATGCTCCAGTTCTCGTACTTGTTGATGGTGTCGTCCCGGTCCAGGATGTTGTTCAGGGTCAGCACCATGGAGTTCCGGTCGTCCGCCGTGTAGGTGAAGGCCGCGTTCAGCAGGCTGCGGTAGGGAATCCGGTGGTCCGTATTTGCTTTTGCGCTGGCACCCTGGTTGGTGTAGTAGGAGCCCTCACGCTTGCCCAGGTACAGGTAGTTCACGTTGGTGTTCAGCTTGCCCAGGCTGTAGTCGAAGCCCGCGGTGAGCTGCAGCCGTGCGTCGGACTGCACGTAGTCCGTGGCGTCCTTCTCCTTGGTTTTGGGGTTGCCCAGCATGCCGCCCAGGTTCAGGGTGAAGTTGTCGGTCATCTTCAGGCTGTATTCCGCCTCGATGCCGGTGTTCTTGAACTTGCCGGAGTTCATCAGCACTTTCTGGTCCTCACCCTTCACGTCATACCAGTCGAACTTGCCGTCGATGTCCATGTGGAACACGTCCACTTTCAGGGCGCTCTTGTCGGTGATGAACTTCAGGCCCGTCTCGTAGGTCCAGCCTTCCTGGGGTTTCAGCTTGTCGGTGCGGCCGGGTTTGAAGTACTGGTTCAGGGCCGGCATCTGGAAGGATTTGCCCACGTTGGTGTACCAGGTGGTGGTGTCGTTGATCCGGGTGATGGTCTGCAACTGGGGCAGGAACACGTTCTGGTTCTCCGCCTCGTCGTCGATCCACTGGCCGCGGGCGCCCAGCACCACGTCGAAATACTCGTTCACGTTCACTTTGTAGGAGCCGTACAGCGCACCGCTCTTTCGGTTGGCGGTCTTGTTCTCCTTGGGGATGCCCTTGCCCAGGTAGGCGAACTTGTCGTTCATGTGCTCTTTGTTCAGGTCCACGCCCAGCACCAGGGAGTCCTTGCCGTCACGGAAGCTCCAGGCTTTCTGGGTGTCCCAGGACAGGGTGTACATCTTCCAGTTGGAGGAGTCGCTCTCGGCGTTGGGTCCGTAGACGAATTTCTTCATGGTGGCCTTCTCCGGGTCAACTACCCGGCGGTTGTAGGCCAGGACGGATTTCACGCCGGCTTTCTTGTCATCCCAGGTGGCGCTGATGTTGTCACGCTTGTCCCGGTAGACATAGGCGGTGCCCGCGCCGGTCTCTTTGCCGTTGGCCACGGTCCAGCTGTCTCGGTAGTAGCGGCCCTGGGTATGGGCGAAGTTGAAGCTCAGGCTGTCATTGGCGGCCACGGTGGCGAACAGGTTGTCCTTGGTGCTGTTCCGGTAGGACCATTTGCGGGTGGATTTCGGGAAGATCCGGTTGGTCTGGTCCACGTCGCCGTAATAGTCCTTGCTCACGTACAGGGTGTAGTTCTTGCCGGACTGGTTCACAGCCCATTTCTTGTCGTAGTTGCCGCCTGCCGCGGTCAGGGTGGTACGGTCGGTGCCGCCCTTCTTGGTGATGATGTTCACCACGCCGCCGAAGGCTTCCGCACCGTAGAGCACGGAGCTGGCGCCGCGGACGATCTCGATACGCTCGATGGCCTGGGCGGGGATGCCGCTCATGCTGTTGTAGTTCAGCATGTTGATGGGGGCGCCGTTCACCATCACCAGGGTGCCTTTGTCCAGACCGCGCAGCACGGTGCGGGAGGCGGAACCGCCGAACTCACGGCCGCCGGGGCCGTAGGCGTTGTTGGTGAAGCCAACCTGGCGCTCGATGATCTCGTAAGGCGTCTTGGCACCGCTTCTGGCGATGTCCTCCGCGGTGATGACGGTGACAGCGGCCGGAGTCTCCAGCTCACTGGTCTCCACACGCTGTGCGGTGACCACCATGGGGTCCAGGTCGAACTCCTGGTAGTTGGTTGCGGCGGAGGCGGTTGCCGCGCCGAGGCAGAAGGTGCCGCAGAGCAGCGCTGCCATGATCTTGCTTGTTGAACCCTTTCTTGACATTGTACAACACTCCTTGAAATATATTGTTCCCGCAGTCCGTCTTTCAGGATCCTGCCGGAAATAAGCGGAATGGCATGGAAAAAACCGCCCCCGGAAGGCGCGGTGTCCCCCTCCGTCCCTGTCCTCATGGAAGTATGGGCAGGACGGAATACCCCGATAGCAGAAAAAACAGGTACTTGCTATAAATAGAAGCTTGCAGATATACCTATATTATTAGTAGCTAGTACCAATAATACCACATTTGTCAATATAAGCAAGGAGAAAAATCTGACTGCGCAGTCCCGAGCTGTTTGACGGTTAGTCTCCCCGCTGAAACATAAAAACGCCCTTCCCCATCCGTCAGTCCCGCTGACAGATAAGGAAGGGCGCATATGTTCCGGTAGAAGGGATGTAACGGCAGAAGCCGTCA
>CALAZX010000145.1 GCA_937926555.1 uncultured Negativicutes bacterium
CCGGAAAGCACCGAGGGGGTGCCGCCGCCGAAGAACACGGCGGTGACGGTACGGTGTTTCCAGACGCCTTTCTCCTTCAGCATCCGGAATTCCGCCAGCAGCGCATCCACGTAGGCGATCACCTCGGCGTCCACCGCCCGGTTCTTGAAGAAACCGCAGTAGGTGCAGCGCAGGTTGCAGAAGGGGATGTGGATGTACAGCGCCGTCTCCCGTTTCGTGGCGGCATCACCGGCAGCTGACGGATTCTCCGCAGCACCGGCTTCCACGCCTTCCGGCGCCTCCTCCTCGGCATTGAGAAGGAGAGAGGCCATGTCCCCCAGATTGGTGAGGGAGAGCATCCGCTTCCCCATCCCGCCGGGGGCTTTCTTCATTTTCTTCTTGCCTCCCGCGGCCAGCATCCGCCGCAGGAATCCGGGAAGCTCCTTCAGCCCCCGTCCGCCGCCGTTGGCCCGTGCCAGGACCACATCGCCCATCATCGGGGGCAGCAGCGTGGTTTTCCGGGGACTGTAGGTCAGGTCGCCGAAACGGACCTCCCCGGTATCCCCCACCGGCTCGCCCGCCAGGCTGTCATAGTCCTCCCGGTTGAAGAAGAACTGGATCCGGCTCTGATACTCCGCAAGTGGAATCATGACTTCTCCTTTCCCGCCAGACAGTCAGCCATGAACTGCACCGCCCGGGGATAGTCCAGCCCCGGGTTCAGCAGGAACAGCTCGTCCGGCAGATAATACACTTTCCCGTCCCGCACCGCCTTGATGGTCTTCCAGGCGGGACTTCCCACAGCCTCTTTCTCCAGCCGCGCGTTGATCTCCTTGCGGCTGCCCATGGAGGTGATGAAGATGACCTCCGGGTTCTGCTCCACCAGGAACTCCAGGCTGAAAGGGGCCTGGTCCGGCATGGCCTCCCCGGTAGGCGCCTTCACGCCCTCCGCGTCCGCCATGATGTTGTGGAGATGGAGCAGCTCCGCGCTGCAGCCGGCGATGCTCCGGCTGTTCTCCAGGGTCACGTTCTGGGCGCTGCTGTGAAGGATGGCCACCTTGCGCTCCGTCTTCGGCAGTGTGGCGGCGATGCTTGCCACCAGCTTGTCCAGCCGCTCAGCCTCCTCCCGGCCCTTCTCCGGATGCCCGGTGGCCTGTCCCAGCACCTGGAGGCTCCGCTTCACGTCCTCGTAGGTCTTCAGGTTCAGCACCAGCACCGGAATGTTGTTGGCGGTGAAAAGAGGGATATACTTCTCGTGCATCCCCTTGTAGGCCACCACCAGGTCCGGTTTCAGGCTCACCAC
>CALAZX010000146.1 GCA_937926555.1 uncultured Negativicutes bacterium
CGTGATCTTCTCCTTCTCCCCGCTGCCGTCGGTGCGGAGTCGCAGCAGGCGGATGCCGCGGGTGGCGAAGATGTGGTCTTTCATGCGGTCCCGCTCCCCCTGCCGGCTGTCCGACTGGTGGAAGGACACGCCGTCCACCTCCACCGCCATGACGGAGTGCTTGTCCATCCGGCTGTAGACCAGGAAGTCCGTATGGGTCCAGGGGTGGCGGGCATAGGCCGCCTCTTCCGCCGGCAGGCCGCTGACATCGCGGATCAGCATGTGAAGGGGCACATGGCAGGCCACGCCCAGCCCGGCGAATGCCGGCTGCTTCAGGATATCCGTCAGCAGGCTGTACATGAGGTTCTCCGAGTCGAATTCGGTGATCCGTTTCCGGTTCTTCAGGTACTGCCACCGCTGCCGGGCATAGCTGCCGTACAGCAGGTCGAAGATGGAATAGACCTTGCTGGCCACCACCTCGAAGTTGTTGTATTCGATATACCGGGCCAGGTCTGTGTAGTTCCGCCCTTCCTTCCGGCTGTTGCCGGTGGTCACCACGATGAGGGAGTCCACCGCCCGGGAGACGGCCACGTTGAGCATGTTGGGGTCGTCCACGAAGTCGCCGATCTCGTTGTCCACGGAGGAGAGGATGATCACATCCTTCTCCCGCCCCTGGAACTTGTGGACCGTATCCACTTCATAGCCGTCATCCAGCTGTCTGCCCAGGGCGTTGGCCTGGTCCCGATAGGGCGTGATGATGCCGATGTCCGTCTTGCCCCTGGCCAGCAGGTCCGGAAGGATCTCCCGGCTGATCACGTCGATCTCCCGCTGGTTCAGCCGTCCTCTGGCATGGTTGCCGCGGACGGTGCGGTACAGTTTCAGGGGGCAGTCCGACGCTTTCTCCTCCGTCATCACCACCAGCTCCCCGTTGTAGAACTTCCGGTTGCAGAAGTTGATGATCTGGGGGTGGCAGCGGTAATGCTCCCGCAGCAGGCAGGAAGGCGCCTTGTCCTTCCAGACCACTGCCGCCGAGGAGAGGAGGCTGTGGGCCGTGAACCGGTACTCCCCTATCTCTTTGTTCCAGAGGGGGTCCGCCTTCCGCGTGTCCTCCCCGCTGATCACGTTGGGCAGCTGTTTCAGGTCGCCCACGATGACGGCGTTTCTCGCACAGGAGAGGGCCAGCACGCCGGTGGCCAGGTCCACCTGGGAGGCCTCGTCCACGATGAGGTAGTCGAACAGCTCCCCCTCCTCCAGGCAGTTCCTGAGGGAGTAGGTGGTGCTGAGGATCACCGGATACTCGTAGGAGAAATGGTCTTTCCCCATCCGCAGCCCGCTGCTTTCGAAACAGCGCCGCTTTCTGTCCGGGAGGCTGTATTCCGATTCATAATGGCCGGCCACATGATGCCGGAACAGGGCCAGGGATTTCTCCTCCAGCTCCTTCAGCTTCTCGTTGAAGGCGTAGGCCTCCAGCCGGGATTCCCGCTCAATACTCTCTTTGGCAAGCGCCTCCCGGCGCACCCGGTAGAATTCCAGCTGGAGCCGGATCATGACGGTCCGGTCCGGGTGGCGCAGCAGCTTCATGACGCGGTGGTTGTAGACCAGCCAGAGGCGCAGCAGGCCGAAGATGCCGGGAGTTTTCCCGCTCTCCCCCATGCCTTCGCATTCCGCCAGCAGTTCCATGATTTTCGCTGAGGAAAGCCCCAGGGGCTCTTCCTCCGTCACGCCGGCATCCCCGGCATAGCTGCGGAAATAGCGCTCCTCCGTCTCCAGGTCTTTCAGCTCCCGGGCGATCTCCGCCACCTGGTTCCTGTCCTTGAGGCGGCTGTCCAGCTCTTCTTCCAGCCGGACAGTGTCTTTCTGGAGACTGTCTTTCTCAGTCTCCTCCAGCCGCCATCCCTCCAGTGCCGGATACCGGCCGGTCTGCTCCCGGACGAACCGCTCCTTGTTGTCCTTCCGCCCCAGGAAGGCGGTGATGAAGCCGAAGCCTTTCTTCTCCAGCTTCTCCACCACGTTGGCGGTGGCGGAGTTGTTGCTGGACACCACGGCCACCGTCTTCCCCTGGCACACCGCGTTGGCGATGATGTTGAGGATGGTCTGGGTCTTGCCGGTGCCGGGCGGTCCCTGGATGATGCTGACGGACCGGGAGAAGGCGTTCTCCACCGCCTTCTTCTGGCTCAGGTTGATGCCGAAGGGGTAGATCAGTGTGCCGGACAGTTCCAGTTCCCCCGGGTCCGGCGCTTCGCCGAGATAACGTTCCAGGACGGACTGCTCGGGAATGCCGCAGAGCCTGTTATAATGCCAGGACAGCAGGTTGCCCCCTTCCTCCGTGCGGATGCCCACCGCATCGGCCACCTGGTGGAAATAGTCCAGCCGTTTCCCGGCGGTTTCGCCGGTGCGGCCCGGATTTGCCGCGGAGCTCTCTCCCGGTGCGTCTTTCGGCTGCCACACCACATCCTCCCGACAGTAGCAGTATTCTTTGTCCGAGTTGAGGAAAGAGACGTAACAGTAACGCCCCGCTTTTCTCACCCATCTGATCTGGGCGGTCTTGTCCACACCCTTGATCAGGACATTGTATTTATCCGACTTCAATGTATCTGCCTCCTGCAAACGCTTGCTTTCTCGTCAATGAAAGCAAGCTGGGCTTGTTATATTTGTCGAAACTGAGCGCCATGGTTCTGTATGTGGGCCAATCAGTCCAGCAAATCGCTGAAAAAGCCGATTTCCCGGTCATCTATTTTGCCTACAACGGAAATGCGGTCCAGCAGGCAATTCCTCATCTCACAGCAAGTTTCCGGCAGCAGTGTGCAGGCATGGCAGGCCGCATAGTTCAATGCGTCATACCCCTGCCCGAGGCTGTCCCCGCACAGTGGGTCGGAGGAACACCAGGACGCATTTTCCAGCATATCAAAGACGAGTTGTTCCAGCAAATCCCCTTCCGCCTGGCGGGCAAGGCCGCCCAGGCTTCCGTCCGCATCGGAGGACGAGGTGTAAAGCAGTATTCCCGCCATCTCCACGGAGGAGCCTGGATATGTGCTGTAGATTCGTTCTTTGATGGAGGCGCCGGAATATCCGCAGTTGAAGGCCAGCTGACGGATCAGCAGATGGGCCAGCGTGTGGAGCAGCACATACCGCGCGGAGAAATTGGGACACCGCAATGTACTTGCTTCAATCCGTTCTTGAAGGAGTTTATAGCGGTCCGCATTGGCGGTTTCCCAGTCCTTTACGGCTTGCGGGTTCAATTTGATGAATATCCCCTCACCTATCATCTCCACCGCCGGAAGCCAGTCGAGCTTTTTCCGGCTCAGCGGGATGTAATCTTTGAAATCATATTTGAGCCTGTTGAATCCTGCCTGCACCATCACCTCTCTCAGACGTTTCACTTTGCCGATCTGGGAGATGAAGGGACGCAATGCTGTTGGAACATCCACCTTTATCCTGCGGTACTGCAGATCGCTTTCCCTGTCATAGTTGTCTTTGCAGAGGACCTTGTATTCATCCTCACGGACATGCTGGATATCATAGCCACTGTCAGACTTGGCCTGATTATGTTTCTTAATACCCTCCATTATCTCGGAAGCGGAATAGCCTTCGTTTATAAGATAGTCGAAATATGATTCCAAAAATGGGTTGATGCTTTTTTCATCTGGCAGAGCCAGGGATAAAAGCCCTTTGATTTTGTCCCAGTGCTTTGCTATCTCCTGGTTCAGACGGTCGCTCCAGGGAGGGATTGTCAGCGCGCTGTAGGTCACGGGGAAATATACATTCGAGGCGGTACGGTGGCAGGCTCTCGGCTGCGCATCGCAATCGTCCTCCTGATCCCCCGGTTTCGATCCGATCCAGGGCCTTTTCCCGAAACATTTCGCTCCTATCAATCCGTTGGAACTCATGGCGCCGGACATGGTGCGTTCGGCCTTGCAGTCCTGACAGATGATTTTGATGCCGTCCAGCATGCTGATCTCTTTGGAGAATTCGATCTTCAGGTTCGGTTTCTGGGGGGAAACGCTGCATTTCCCTCCTCTGTGGACCCACCAGTCATAGGGGAAGTCATCAATGTGACCATGCTCACAGACTGTGATGAAACGGGATGGGATGATCTTCTTTTTACAGGTTGCGCAGATGTTGTTCTCTTCTTTGCCAAACGTGTAGAAAGGGCTCAATTTCCCGCAGGAGGGGCAGAAATGCATGACCGGGAATCGGAATGCGGGGATGTTGCGCTCCGTGTAGTCATCCTTTTCCTCTATATCCGGCTGCCGGAAATGCTTCACTCCCAGAATCCGTTCCAGATTCATGTCATGGATGATCCGTCCGGTTTCTCCCGCTTCCGTATCGTTCGCATCAACTTTATCCCAGTAGTCGCTTGCGGCC
>CALAZX010000147.1 GCA_937926555.1 uncultured Negativicutes bacterium
GCGGCGTCGATATAGTAGGTGACGCCCCGCTGTTTCAGGAAGCTCAGGGTTTTCCGCAGGAACGGGGTGTCCATGCCGGTCCCCATCCACTTCATGATCACCATGGCGGTGCCGGAGAGCTTCTTCTCCCACTCCCCGCTCCACTGGGTGGCGTCGGTGATCCAGCAGCAGGCGGAGTCCTTTGCGGCCTTCCCTTCGGACTGGAGCTGCTCCAGGGTCTGCTGCATGACGCCCATGCGGCGGATTATATTGGTCATGAATAGAATCTTGTGCATTTCTTACCATCCTCCGGCTTCTTCGGGAAGCCAACCTCTTTTTCTTACAGATTTCTTCTACACTTCTTTTATGCTTCTTTATTGCGTTTTTTTTGCATTCGCGTTTTTCCGCAGGCCTCATCGGCTCACGGATGCCGCCTTCTCATGATGGCGGGCATATATCTTGCGGCCGCGGCTGTCAGATGGCAGCCCGGCGTAAAATCAGAACCGGCTGTGCTGCATCTTCCGCAGCAGGTACAGGAAATACGGTGTGCCCAAAAGGGCGGTCATGATGCCCACACGGACTTCCGCCGGCGCGATGACCACCCGTCCCAGGGAGTCGCAGACCACCAGGAACAGGGCGCCTGCCAGTGCGCTGGCGGGCAGCAGGTAACGGTGGTCCGGCCCGATGAGCATCCGCATCATATGGGGCATCACAAGGCCCACGAAGCCGATATTGCCGCTGACGCAGACCGAGGTGGCCGTGGTCATGGCGGCCACCAGCAGGAGCCCCATCCGGTAGAGCGCCACCGGCATGCCAACCGCTCTGGCCTCCGTCTCGCCCAGCACCAGGATGTTCAGGTGACGGGCCAGGAGCAGCATGATGATGATGCCCACGGTCACCGGACCGATGGCCAGGTAGACATGTTCCCAGCGGCGGTAATCCAGGCCGCCCACCATCCAGAACAGGTACTGCTGGAGCTTCTGCTCGTTCATGAAGGTGAGGATACCGGAGGTCACGGCCCCCAGCAGCATCCCCACCGCCACGCCTGCCAGCAGCAGGGTCATGACGGGGATCTTGCCTTTCCGGGCCGCCAGGAAGACGGTGAGCATCACGGCACAGATACTGCCGCAGAAGGCGAAGGCCGGCATGGTGAACATGCTCTGCGCCGCCACGCCCAGTGCGATGGACAGCACGGCGCCGGTGGCCGCGCCGGCGGAGACGCCGATGATGCCCGGGTCCGCCAGGGGGTTGCTGAAGATGCCCTGCATCACCGCGCCGGAGATTCCCAGTGCGGCGCCTACAAGGAGGCCCACCAGCATACGGGGCATCCGGATGTACCAGATCACCGCCAGCTGCTCACGGGTGAAATCAGCCGGGGTGAAGAAAGGCAGCCCCAGCTGGGTGCAGACCACGGCCAGGGTGCTCTTCAGGGGCACGGCGATCTGGCCGAAGGTGAGGGAGACGGCTCCCACCACCAGCACCATCACGCACAGAAAGATGATGAAAAGTCTACGTTGTTTTATCATGCAGCGGAATCCTCCTTGCTGTACATTTCAGGATAAATATCTGCCGCAATCCGCTCGATGGCGTCAATCACATGGTGACTGGCCACGTACCGGTATTTATCCGGGATGAATATCAGTTGCCGGTTCCGCACGGCTTTCACCGTCCGGTAGGCCGGGTCATGGAGCAGGCTGTCGGCATAGGCCTTCACATCCTGCTGTCCGTTGTAGTTCCAGGTGGGAAGCAGGAAGATGTCGGGATCCACCCGTACCACCTGCTCCTTGGTGATCTGCCCGTCGGCCCCCAGCGGGGTCAGTGTGGCCGCACCGTTGATCACATGGGCGTGGGTGAGCATGTCGTCGAACAGCTCCCCTTTCCGACCGAAGGCGCCCACAAAGTTGAAGGCCACAACGGTCTTGCGCTTGTCCGGCGGAATCCGGTCCAGCCTCTTCTCCAGCCTGGCCAGACGCTCCCTCATGGAGCGGACGATGGCCTCGGCTTTGGGCTCCTCCCCCACAGCCTTGGCCAGGGAGAGCAGCTTCTCACACATGCCGTCGAAGCTTCTGGGGCTGTCCGCCACATAGACGGTGATCCCCATGGCTTCCAGTCCCCGCACCAGGTCCGGGTCCGTGGCTTTGGATGCCACCACCAGGTCCGGCTGCAGCGCCACGATCTCCTCGGCGCTTCCGTGGGCTTTGTGGCCGCCGCTGGCCGCCAGCTGTTCCGGCTTGAGGAAGGGGATTGCCGGGGCGCCCGCCCAGCGGCTGTAGGCCGCGATCCGGTCCGGAGAGACCAGGTCCGCCAGCATCTCGTCGGTGCCGTAGGTCAGGGAGACGATCCTGTGGGGTTTCCCCTTCAATGTGATGGTCCGTCCCGTCTGGTCCGTCACCCGGTAGGATCCGCCGGAAGCCCCGCTGTCGCCACCGGATCCGCCCGGTCCTGCAGGGGCGCTTTTGCCGCCGCAGCCCGCCAGGAGGAGCAGACAGCAGAAAAGAGACAGCAGCAGGAGTATCACTCCCGCGCCGCCCTTTCCGCGCCGTGCCGGCATGCAGTTTTCAACTTCCATCCGCAGTCCACCTTCTTTCCGGATATCCGGGTCCCCGGGGAATACCCCCGGAAATGCCGGACCGGTTCTTTCTTCTTTCGTGCAGTATGGCTTGTGCCGTCACCGGACAAGCTTCCATATACTCTCTGAGTATAACAGAGAGGAATATTCTATTACAAGCATTATCAGATGCAGGTGCGGCTGGAATGCGCAGCTCACGCTCCCACACCGGGAACAGGCTCCGGTCTCAGACTTCCGCCATGGTATAGCGCATGAAGGCGTTCCACAGCCGCTGCTGCAGGTGGGCCGCTCCCCTGATCCCCACGAAGGGGACCTGTGTCAGGAGCACCTCGTCCTTCACCGGGTAGGCCAGGTTGCAGGAGATGAAGCGGCAGTCCTTCCGCCGCCAGAGATTGCTGCTCTCGCCGCTGCTGCCCACCACCAGCACGTTGTCCGTGCCGGCCATGTACTCCTCGATGGCCCGGTTGTCCTCACCCACGGTGTACACGGTGTCCGCCGTGGTGCAGTAGTCTTGCTCCCGGACAGGGTTCTGGCAGATGACGGTGAGCTCCTCGGTGTCCACCCACTCCCGTCGCAGAGCTTCGCTGAAGCAGAGGGCCTGTGTGCCGGGGGCGGCCACCAGGACATTGTCGAAGTGGACTCCGCCCCAGGCCATGGCGTAATCGTTGTTCCAGGCGGTGAGGTAGCGGTGCATCTCCTTGAGCTCCTCCTCCAGTGCCTCGGGAGCCGGCGGGGTCAGTCTCTCCCCGATCCGCTCCAGCCAGGCCCTGGTGCCCTCCACGCCGTAAGGCAGACCTACCCGCAGGTAGGGTGTGCCGAACTGTTTCTCCAGCTCCTCCGCCAGATCCAGCCCCAGCTCCTCGTGGAAGACCAGGTTCAGGGAGGCGGCGCCGATATGCTTATATTCGCCCAGACGGGTGGCGGCGCAGCCGGGAATCACGTTGACCTCGTAGCCGCTG
>CALAZX010000148.1 GCA_937926555.1 uncultured Negativicutes bacterium
CCACGGTGAAGGTGACCCGGGTGGCGTTCCGCATCCGGCTGTGGATACTGTGGACCCGGTACAGCGCCTGCCCGTCATCCAATATCGCTTCGTCCAGAAGATTTGAGCTGAGCCGGGCGGCGCTTTCCCAGTTGACGGAGTTTTTGTAGGAGAAGGCGCCTCCGTAACGGACGAAAACAAAGAAGCCCGCCAGGAGAACCGCCAGGATGGTCCAGTAGACTGCCGCCTTCCGGGGAGTCGCCGGCGTGATGGAAAGAACCGGTGCGGCAAGCAGTCTCCTCAGTATCAAGCAGAGTACGGCCATGCAGATGATGGCCAGAGGAAGTCTCCATAACAGGCCATATTCACGGATGGCTGTCATCAAGATGGCGTGGATGTCATCATTCTTGCCATTGATGAGCATCATGTTAAAGCCGGAGTTGAAAATACGGTAGAAAGGAATCCGGATGAAGAACAGCAGGGTGAAAAAGGCGGTTCCCAGGTACCCGATCCAACGACGGAGAGAGTCCGCAGGCCATCTCCCGGTGATAAGCTGTGGCAGGGAGGCGAAGACAGCGCTGAGCAGCATCATGACGCCGGCTGTTTTCATGATGAGGAGGCATACCAACCAGAGAGAGGTGAGCACATCGGCGGTGAACAGCCCGTTGTTGAGCTGTGAACGGAAAATGAAGATGAAAATGATACGGAATATGGTGAAGAGCAGACAGAACCAGAAAAACAGCTTCAGATCCTGCTGAAGACCGCAGATTAATTTTTTGAAACGTGACATGATGCCGGTCCTTTCCAATCACAAGCCTTGATGAAACAATGAATCAACAATCTGATGAGCTGATAAGAATGCTAGTGAGCTATATTCCGGTGGTGTCCAATACAATTTTCTGGGCATGCGTGCGTCTTTCTATTTCCGGAGGGAGTTCCATATATGTCGGGCCAAATTGGCTGATCAGAACAGCATCGGGGTCTTTGGGCAGATAGAATCCCTGTCCTTCAAAAATATTTTCAACGTATTGGACCGGAAAGATATCTGTTTTTTTGGTGCAATAGGGTTCGGTGAATGCGATATCGTACGAGAGATAGGGGGCCGATTCGTCAAGGAAATACTCTGTGTGTTTCCCGAAATACGATTTTATTTTGTTGGAGATCGAGGCTGGAATACCCATGATGATGTTGGTGTAGAACGTGATGAAAGCACGTTTCAAGGAACCTTTCGGGTATTTTTTCTTTTTGTCGCGGAAAAGAAAGCTCCAACGCATCCAGTCGACAAACCAGCTGTATTTATAATGGTTTTGTGGGAAAATGTCCAGGAAAATACCATGATGATAGGGCTCTTCGCCAGTTTCGCCGGTTTCTATCAGAAGTGTATTGTTTTTCCGGATTTTGGCAAACGGAAAGGGATAAGCCGGATCGGTATCTTTTGTCTGCAGGAAAAACCCCTCTTTCAATTCGGATGGAGCGATTTTGAGGAATCGTTCATAGTCCTTCCAGGTCATGGCGATATCCATGTCATCATCCCAGGGGATGAAGCCGCGGTGGCGGACCGCACCTAATAAAGTTCCGGCTGCCAGCCAGTACGTGATATGGTGTTTCTGGCAGATCCGATGCACTTCTTGAAGAATTTCCAACATGATTTTCTGGGCTTCCGCCACTGTTTTATCAGAACTGTACATTTAATAATTCCCTTCCCTTTTAAAATTTAGTGGAGTGGCGCATTTTCAAGAACATATCGAGGATTTTTGCTTCTGAATACATCTCATCGTGAGTGAGCAAGAGATTATCGATACGGTTTTCGCGTATGCTGCGTAAAAATTCCACAACCTCATAGCGCAGCCCCTCTCCCTCAAATTTATAAAAGTAAGCATTGTTTTTATTGATATCCTCATATCTCACTTCGAAATATTCTGTTTTCCACCATGGAGCAGGAACATAGATATATCCTTTGGTACCCGCAATAATAAGATTTCCTTCGCATTTTCCCTGTATGGCTACAGTGCCGGAGGCGATACTTTCTTTGAAGGTCAAGAAAATTTTGGTATAAAGGTCCAGCCCTTTTTTATCTATATGCGTGTAGAACCGGGCATCTTTGAAGTCGGTTCCGAACAGCTTGGAGAAAGCGAGTAACGGATAAGCGCTTAAGCTTTCCATACTTCCTCCGGTGAGACGGATCTGCTCATCCAGGTTCTCTAGAATCTGAGTGAAGTTTGCGGTGACCTCAAGGATATTTCCAATCAAGCCGCTTCGCGCAAGCGATACCAGTTTGCCGAAAGCCGGACAATAAGCTGTTTTCAATCCTTCCATAAGCACGACATTCTGAGAGATAGACAAGTCGAGAAGTCTTTTTGCGGTATTTTCCGAAGTGCAGAAGGGGAATTCTGTCAGGACGTGCTTTTTCTTTCTCAATGCTTGCTCAATCAAGAGTGAACGATTTTTCAACGGAGCATTGATGTATACTGCGTCACAGTTTTCAAGAAGTGAATCGTAGTCATCAAAAACAGGGCATTCTACGGGGGTGAGAAGATTGGTTGAATGGTTGCTGGGAATGATTCCGTTGAGGGAGAATCCGCTTACGTAGCGCAGTTCGTCCAACATTCTGGACAGAATCGGTTCATTCCCGCAGATTCCAAGCCGGATACTGTTTTTATTCCGGAGCTCAGTGCTTGAAATACCTTTGGTCCGTTCCAGGTAAACCACATCACAATATTCTTTCAAATAGTCAAAATGCCCGTCCCAGTCTGATCCGATTGCGAAAATATCAATGTTTTTATGCTTGATATCGTCAATTTTCTGTCCGAAATATTCCTCGATGACAATTTCATCTGCGAATCCGGTGGACTCGACGTTTTTGATCCGCTGCATAATGGAATCGTTCACATTGAATTTGCCCCGGCACTTGTTGAAGTAGTCGGAGGTGATTCCCACGGTCAGATGTGTACCTAGTTCTTTTGCTCGTTTTAAAAGATTATAATGTCCTTGATGAAATAAATCGAAAGTGCCATAGGTAATGACTTTTTTCATGAAATCATCCTTTTTAATTCCGGTCCAGCTCGTAGAATGCGTTCAGGAAGATGTCCATTGATTCCGGTGATCCGGTGCTGATACGTAGATATTTTGCCAAAAGAGGATTTGAATAGGTTTTTACGAGGATTTTTTTCTTATCCATCAATTTTTGTGCCAACTCTTTGGGTGAAGTTCTGGGTTCGATGAAAATAAAGTTTCCGGCGCTATTGCGGGATTCATATCCATGTTCTTTCAACGATGCGATAATATGCTGTTTTCCTTTTTCGGCAGTATCAATCAACTTCTTCTCAACTTCGGGGTGATCCAACAGTCTTTCCGCAAATAAAAGTGCGATAGCATTGGTGTCAAAAGTGAGCTTTGCGTTTTTTGTGTAGTGAATCACCTGGGGAGAGCTGATGATGATGCCCAGTCGGCAGGCCGCTAAAGAAAAAAGTTTGGAAAATGTGCGGAGAATCGCAAGGTTGTCATATTTTTGGATAAGCGGAATCATGGTTTCGGGATAAAAATAATGATAGGCTTCATCCACAATGACCAGCGCATCGACTTCCCGTGCTCTTTGGATGATTTTCTCCACTTCTTCTGCAGTATAAGTGTTACCCACAGGATTATTGGGGTTGAGCAGGACGACAATACGGGTGTCTGTTGTGATATGGGCCAGAATTTTATTGATGTCCAGCGAAAGATCGTCTTCGTAAGCGACAGGAACATGCTTGTAGCCAAGAATTCTACAGTTTACCGCATACATTTCAAAAGAGGGGGAAACTGTCAGGACTTCCTTGCCTACTTCACCGAATGTTTCGAGCAAGTATCGGATTGCCATATCGGACCCATTTGTGGCAACAACATTTTCGGGGGAGACTCCGATATATTCGGCATATTTGTTCAAGAATCTATCCGGTTCAGGATAAATGGAAAGAAACTCTGGAGTTACTTCTTTTAAAACGGAGTGGACAAAATCAGAAGGGAAGCCTTCCGGATTTTCGTTCATGTCATAACGGTGGTAGCCATACCGTTCTTGCATAGGGAATATGCGTTCGGTATTTTTTATGAATTTATTTATATACATGATATCCTCCTTATGGATGCTATAGATAGTTCTATTATATTACATCTATCATAAGATAACCAGTGGAACGGATAAGATGTCTACTCTACCATGATTATATGAGTTTGCGGGGGGAGAAATAAATGAAAGGACGGCCAGGAGGCCGTCCTTTCATTTATTCATCGGATTCAGTTGTGTCATCAGTTAAAGGAATCCTGCCCAGTGCAGTGAAAAGGGTTTCTCTTGTGAAGCGATATTCACTGCTGGCGATGCTGTTGGCAGGATCATAATGATTGGACTTCAGGTTCATGATACCGGCCATCATATCGTAGACAAGATCGTTTGTGACATAGCTGTGCTCGTGGGAGCGCAGTGCCTGTGCGGTCTCAGGGTACAGGCTGCGGTATTCCGGTGAGAGATAGAGGAAAAGCGGAATCCGCATGGATATGAAATCAGAGATATCGGGATTTCTTCTTTTCAGCGGATTAGCACCATGATCAGCGAAATAGACCATGGACTGGAGATTCAGGTGTTCCCGGGCATAGGTGAAAATGTCTTCCAGAAGCTTGTCCGTATAGGCCAGGGAATTGTCATAGTTGTCCAGCAGGCTGAACTTTCCGGAAGTCCCCCAGCGGGTGAATGATTCCGGATAACGGTTGATATAGTTGTCGTGACTGCCCATGATATGGAAAACAATGAAGTTGTTTTTTTCAGAGTCCACATCCTTCAACGTGGCAAGCAGATTCTCGTCGTACATGTTCCCGTCGGTGTTGGCGATATCCGCCTGCAGCCACTTGTAGTGGTCGGCGGTCTCGCCAATCAGCGTGATAGGGGTATCCGCATCGCTGATGACCCCCTGGTTGCTATACCAGTGGGTGGTATAGCCCGCTTTGCGGGCCAGATCGATCAATGTGATGGATCTGTTGAATTCCTTGTCGTTATACTGATTCTTCTCGGTCAGGGCCCGCTCCAGAGAAGGGACCGTCTGCCCCCAGCTGGTATAGGCATGCCTGAAGAGGATGAAGTTCTCCTCAGCGGATTTTTCCCGCATCCAGGGTGTGGTGTCGTGTTCCGTGTTTCTATAGGCGCTCATGTAATAGCAGGAGGCGGATTCGCCGATGACCAGGACAATTGTGTGCGGTTTGGCGGAATGTTTCTCAGGGCCGGAGACTTCCAGTCCGGCAAGGACTTCCTGGTGGAATTGCGTGAACAGAGAGGAACGGTTGAAATAGTCGACCGCCTGGCGATATGCCCATACAGCTCCACTGCGGGAGAAGGCCTTGATTCCGTAAGAAGTGGTGGAAATGAAAAGAACGGAGAGAAAAATCTTGTAGCCGATAGTCAGTGATGCGGGATCGGTGTGAGGCAGATTCAGCCAGAAAAGTGCAGAAAGCAGGAGGACAGCACCAAGAATAGTGCCCAAAATCCCCCCAAGGCCGATTTCTTTGGCGACGAATTCCTGTGCTTCACGGGGGTCTGTCTGAATCAGGGCCATGCAGGCGGACTCTGATACAGGGGTCCGGTACACAGCGAAATAGACAAGCCCGACAATGGGCAATACAAGAGCTGCAAGCTGGATTATAGCCATAAATCCCGCAATCCATAGGGCATCGCCGAAAAACTGGAGCAGAAGCAAGTGCAGCGCAAGCAGTCCGGAAGAGAAATAAGCGGCAACCGCGGCATCATAGTGGTTGTCGATAAAAGTCGTGTTCCGATGGAAAGCCAGCCAATAGGTGAAGGGATATACGGTCAGCCAGGCACAGAAAATCAGGAGATAAGGTGCCAGGAACTGCAGGGGAAGTGACGCCTTAGCCCATAGATACAGTGCGAATGTGATGACCAGCGCACAGGGAATGTAACGCCGGGACTGGAGATAGATTGTTTTTGGTGCCAGTCCGTTACTGGTAAAGAGATAGAATCCGTAAATGATGACATGAGCGATGAGGAATACAAAGACCCATTGCCATGCCGCAAAAGAAAATGACATTGTGGTGCTCCTTTTCTATATCTGAGGGATGCCCCGGAATTTTCATCAGGAATCCATCTTTTTATTATAATATAGTCTAGTATAATACAAATTCCTGAAAAAGTGCAATCAGAAGGGGAAGGGCAACAAAGAGCAACAGTTTCAATTTTGCGTGAAACAATGATATAATGGTACATAAATAAAAATCTTACAGCGAGTAAACATACAGAACAGGATTGTGGAGGAAAATCTGTCCGGCAGGTTGTGGAATGCCTACGCTGAGGCGCTAGGGCACGGGTCTGCGGAAAGATTGCCGCTGATAATCCGGGAAGAAGAGAGGTTTCTATGGCTAAGATAACAACGTTGATTCTGGCGAAAAACGAGGAGAAAAATATCAGGGACTGTATTGAGAGTGTCCTTTTCACGGACGAGATCCTGGTGATTGACGATTTCAGCACCGACCGGACGAAAGAAATCGCGGAGGAGCTGGGAGCTCGTGTCATCCAGCGGTCCATGAACGGAGACTGGGGTGGGCAGCAGACTTTCGCCATCAGAAACGCCACTCATGAATGGGTTCTGTTCCTGGATGCGGACGAGCGGATTTCCGAGACCTTGGCCGAGGAGATCCGGCGGACGGTGGAGAAGGGGGAGAAGAACGCTTACTGGATCAAGCGCGAGAACCGTTTCCATTTCAACTCCGCCACCCATGGCGTGCTCCGTCCGGACTATGTGAACCGCCTTTTTCCGGCGGAGGGATCCTATGTGGAGGGCTATGTGCACCCTGAGATCATCGCCCCCTATCCCAACAAGAAACTGGATAATGTGATGTACCACTATACCTATGACAACTGGGACCAGTATTTCAACAAGTTCAACAACTACACGCGGCTGGCGGCGGAGAAATACAAGAAGGCCGGCAAGAGCTGCAGCTTCCTGAAGGATGTGGTGCTGCGGCCGTTCTGGGCGTTCTTCAAAGTCTATATCCTCAATGGCGGTTTCCTGGACGGGAAGATGGGCTGGATTCTTTCCGTGAACCACTACTTCTATACGATGAATAAGTACGTGAAACTGTACTACCTGTACAAGTCTGACGGTAAACTTTGATAAGGAGAGTTTTCAATGCGTGTTGCGATTCTTGAGTCCATCATCATGCCTGCGGGGCATGAGGTGGAGTTTGACCGTATCCTGGTGGATGAGCTGAAAAGGCAGGGGCATGAGCCGGTATTCTTCGTGCCGGAGAACTTCCCTTTCAAAATAGACTACCAGGCTGACGTGGAACATCTCTCCGGCGGCGAGGTTGTCACCTATGCGGGGGCCGGCCCGCTGAAAAAGCTGTATCTGTCCGTAGTGCGGGAGAAACGGCGCAAGGCCTGGTTCGACTCGGCTTATGAGAAGGCCTGCGCAGGCCTGTGCGACATCATTGTCATTCCCACCGCCACCTACCGCTACATCCGGACATTGCGCCGGAGCAAGCTGAAAGATTCACCGGTGCCGGTGCACTTCATCTTCCATGGCATCAATCCGGGCGAGCAGCCGAAATTTGAGAAGCAGGCCCGGAAAGTGGAGGATAATCCCAATATCCGGCTGAAAGTCATCACGTTGCGGAACGATTTTCGGAACAGCGGACTGACCAACGTGGACCTTATCGCTCCGCCGGTATTCAAACCACTGGACATGCCGGTGGACAAGTCCCTTGATTTCAAACCGCCAATCAAAATCGGTTTCTTCGGGCAGTTCCGCAAGGAGAAGAATCTGGGATTCTTCCTGGAGGCCTTCGTGAAGGCGAAATTCGATGTCCCCGTGAAGCTGATTGTCCAAGGCGCCACGGCGAAACCAGATGATGGGGAGCTGTTCGAGCAGTTCGCCAAGGATTACAGCCAATACAGCAATATCACCTTCTGGCACAAGAACCTGATCGGTGAGGAATGGCAGCGGGCGCTTCTCAGTGTGGATGCCATCATGATGCCTTATGCGGCGGAACGCTACCGTTATCACTGGGGTGCTATGATGTTCACCGCTATCGGTTTCTACAAACCTCTTCTGTCTTCGCCGGAGCTGAATCCGGAAGTCATGGAGAAGTATAAGATCGGCATGGCTGTTGACCTGAGCTCGGTGGAGAAATTCACCGCACAGCTGGAGACTTTCATCGCCGATCTGGTGAAAAACGCCGCGGTATACAGGGAGAATCTTATCGCCGCAAATGAGGAGTACAGCCACGAGGCGTTGGTGAAAAACGTCCTGAGCCGCTGATCCGATCGACAAGAGAATATAACAGAAAATAGAACCAGACACCCCGGTACATAGTTGTGCCGGGGTGTTTTTTGTGTGAAATAGACGATCTGAGTAAAATTATCAGAAAAATTTATAAAATGCCCTTGATTTTATTGACCCCGTCAATCCGATGTGATATATTTTAAAGTGTATATTAATGAGAATAGATGGTAATAAGATATATAGGCTCGT
>CALAZX010000149.1 GCA_937926555.1 uncultured Negativicutes bacterium
CATGTATACAAACTGACTAGGCTGTCCAAGCCTGAGGAGGAGAAAACATGAGAAAACTTTTCGCATTCATATTCGCAGCACTGACCGTACTGTGCCTCAACGTTCCTTTCGTTGGAACCGCTGAAGCGGCCAAGGTGGCCATTGTCCCCATCGAGATCAATGAGCAGCAGGTGGAACGCGCAGGCGACTTCACTGGCTACTACTGGGACATCATGGTGGAGAAATTCAAGTATCCGGATTTCGACCTGATTGACGATGACACGGTATCCAAAGTCATCCCCGAGGACGGCCTGAAGGACTTCAGCAAAGACACCCTGATGGATGTGGCCAGAAGAACCGGTGCCGACATCGTTGTGGCAATGCGCCTGGACAAAGTGACGGACCGAGCACTGAACTTCAGAAGAGAGCCGGCCCTGGAATGCGTGATGCGTGGCGAATACGCTTCCTACAACCGCGTGACCGGCAACTACTACAACAAGAACATCCGGTACAAAGAGGAGATTGAGGAAGTGCTGACCTACCGCACCGACTGGCAGCAGAAGGCTTTCGCCCGCATGACCAGCCGTTATGTGGACAGAACCATCGCTGTGAGATAATAGCGGCGGAAACAGTTTCAAGGTGGAAAAATAAAAGGACGGTCCCCGGACCGTCCTTTTTGTATGTCATAAATTTTTCTATCTTTTCAGCTTGAAATTTGGTATAATAGATTGGTATATATATAAGTGGGTCTTCGGGCGTATCCGCCTCCGGACACCACCTTAGTGGAGGGATTTTTTTGAGAGAGATTTGTAGAGAATCGACCCAGCGCTCCCGGTCGAAGATGGGCATCGCGTATGTGGTGCTGCTGGCCATCTGCTGCAGCTGGGCCTATGAGGCGTATCAGCTTCAGCATACCGGTATGTGGAGCCCCGCCGGCATCGGCATGAACATGGTCTGGCTGGGACTGTGGATCTGGAAAGTGTTCTACCGGTATGAATATATCCTGCGGGAAAACGAGCTGGAGATCGTGACCATCGGCCTGTGGAAACAGGGGTCCTACAAGGTGGACCTGACGAAGACCGAGAGCTTCGCCCAGAAATACCGTCACGACTTCTTCAACAAGACCAAGATCGGTCACTATATCCACCGGTACAACATGGCGGACGAGCATCCGACCCGCCTGCTGGTGTTCCGCGAGGGCAAGGGCCTGGCCGGCGTGATTTTCTCCTGCAGCGACGAGTTCCTGGACGAGATGAGACGGCTGATGCCCGACAAGTACCTGGGATTCTGATTCCCGGTTCCGGCCGGCCGCAAGGGGCCGGACAGTGATTCTGAGTGAACTGCGGCAGGGGAGATTCCCCGCCGCCCATCCGATTTATAGAGAGGTGTCTGATTGATGGTAGATCTGGAAAACATGCCTATGAACGACTTCACGAGCCGTCTGCTGACGGTGTTCTTCCTGACGTTCGTGCTGATTTTCATCGTGGCGAAAGTGCTGGGGCCTGAACGGAAGGAAGCCTGGTTCAAACGTCGTACCAAGTACACGTTCTTCAACCGCCGGGGCATTTTCGGCGAGTATATCAACTTCGGCTATCCCCGCACCTGGCAGGGTGTCCTGGTGGCCGTGCTGATGTACGGTGTGATTTTCATCCTGGGATTCTGGTACATTTTTGTCCATCCCTATGCGTAAGAAGGAGTCTGTGAAGTGATAAAAGGTGTTGTGATGGCCGTCAAAGGTGAACGTGCCAAAGTAAGAGTCAATTTCAAGGAGACCGATGAGAAGGGGCTGCGGGCGTATATCGACTGCTGGAACCCCATCAGCGCCCATCCCGGCGACAATGTGATCATCGAGTACCGCAAGGTGGACGAGAAGAAGGCGAAGCTCTTCATGATCTTCCTGCCCATCGGCTGCGCTGCGGCCGGCGGCATTTTCGGCACCACCATGGCGGGCTATTTCCATATGGGTCAGTGGTACTGGCCCTTCGTGGGCGGCAGCGTGTTCGCATGGCTGCTCATCGCCTATAACTACATCAAGATTTTCAAGCGTGACGCGATCACCAAGAAAGAGCAGCTGACCATCGCCGCTTTCGAGCCGGTCTCCTTCGAGATCGACCTGAACGACGAGGAAGAGGACAAGGTGGAATCCTTCCTCTACAAACGCTGATACTGAGGTACCGTATTCCTGGAGGAAAAGGAGTGGAGAGCATGAAAATCAGACTGGCGTCCGGGTCGTCCCGGCGTTATGAGCTGCTGCGGCAGATGGACTGGAAGGTGCAGGTGTGCCCTGCGGACTTCGACGAGGTGAAGACCATCGCCCAGGCCGCTGTCCGCACTTCCTCCGCCGAGCTGGCGGAGCTTTTCGGAGCCCCTCCGGGAGTGCAGGTGTCCGCCGATCCGGTGCCGGACTGTGTCCGGGAGCAGGAGGGGGCGGACCTGGTCTGTGTCTACAACGCCTGGGGCAAAGGCCTGGCGGCCGCACGGCAGCAGGGGGACGAAGCCCCTGTGGTGGCGGCGGACACAGTGGTGGTGCTGGACGGGGAGATCCTGGGAAAACCGGCGGACGCCGCGGATGCGGTACGGATGCTGGAGAAGCTCTCCGGAAGGGACCATGAGGTGAAAACCGGCGTAGCCGTTTTCTATAAAGACCGTTTCCGGACGGCGGTGGTGACTACAAAAGTCCATTTCCGCCGGCTGACCGCTGAGGAGATAAGCTGGTACGTGGGTACCGGCGAGCCCCTCGACAAGGCGGGAGGATACGGCATTCAGGGGAAGGGCGCCATTTTTGTGGAGTCCATCGAAGGAGCCTACGACAATGTGGTAGGCCTGCCGCGCACTTGTCTGTACAGAATGTTTTCTGAAATGGGAGTGATGCTGGTTGACCTGGAAAATTGAGGAGCTCAGCCCGGAGGACCGTCCCCGGGAGCGGCTGTATGCCATGGGCACACAGGCGCTAAGCAATGCGGAGCTGCTGGCCGTACTGATCGGCAGCGGCACACAGGGCCGTTCGGCTCTGCGGATTGCGGCGGACATGACGAAAGACAGGGGGCTGTACCGGAAGGTGGCCAAATGGCACCGGGTACAGGAGTTCGAGAAAGTCAAAGGGATTGGCAGAGCCACCGCAGCCAGGATTCTGGCAGCGATGGAACTGGGTAAAAGGATAGCATGCGCATCAGCTGTTGAGTCGGAACGCATCTCGTCACCGGCTGACGGGGCTCAGTATCTGATGGGCAGGCTAAGACACGAGACCCATGAGAGGTTTCTCGTCCTGCTCCTGAACACGAAAAACAGAGTAATCAAGCTGGAACAGATCTCGGAAGGCTCACTGAACAGCTCGGTGGTCCATCCCCGTGAGGTCTTCGCACCGGCGATTGTGCAGCACGCCGCCTGTATCCTGGTGGCCCACAATCACCCGTCGGGGGATCCCCGGCCCAGTGCGGAGGACAGGAAGCTCACCGGCATCCTGGTGAAGACGGGGAAGATCCTGGGCATCCCGGTGCTGGACCATCTGGTCATCGGGGACGGAAGCTACTACAGCTTCAAGGAGCACGGTGAGTTCTAGTCCGTGGAGACTGTTCTTTAACGGGTGCGCAGGGGGACCTGACGCGTATGGGATGAAAGGCGGCACGGCCCGCTGTGGAGACACGGCGGAAGCGGCCGCGGCAAAGAGCATCCCAGTCTTATTTATGAGGTGAAAGTATATGTTAGAATGGCTGAAAGACGGATTATTCCAAAGATTTCATAATGACCTGGGTATCGACCTGGGAACGGCGAACACGCTGGTGCACTGCAAGGGCAAGGGCATCATCATCCATGAGCCCTCCGTTGTGGCGGTGGACCATGAGACCAACGAGGTGCTGGAGATCGGCGCCGAGGCCAAGCAGATGATCGGGCGCACACCCGGCAACATCATCGCCATCCGTCCTATGAAGGACGGTGTCATCGCCGATTTCGACATCACCCAGTCGATGCTGAAATATTTCATCCACAAGGCCCTGGGATCCCATTCCCTGATCCGGCCCCGTATCGTTGTGGGCGTGCCCAGCGGCGTGACGGAAGTGGAGAAGCGCGCTGTCATCGACGCTGCCATCCAGGCAGGCGCCCGTGAGGCGTATCTGATTGAGGAGCCCATGGCTGCGGCCATCGGCGCGGGCCTGCCCGTGCAGGAGGCTACCGGCAGCATGGTCGTTGATATCGGCGGCGGCACCTGCGAGGTGGCTGTCATCTCCCTGGGCGGCATCGTTGTGTCCAAATCCATCCGGACCGGCGGCGACGCCATCGACGACGCCATCATGCGCTATATCCGCAAGACTTTCAGCCTGCTCATCGGCGAGCGTACGGCGGAGGCCATCAAGATCAAACTGGGCACCGCCATGTTCGTGGACGAGCCGGAGACCATGGAGATCCGCGGCCGCGACCTGGTGAGCGGACTGCCGAAGAACCTGGAGATCAACGCCAACCAGGTGTGCACCGGCATCGCCGAGCCTGTCTCCAACATCGTGGAGGCGGTACGCAGCACCCTGGAGAAGACTCCTCCGGAACTGGCTTCCGACATCATCGACAGAGGCATCGTCATGACCGGCGGTTCCTCCCTGCTGCGCAATCTGGACAAACTGCTGAGCAAAGAGACCGGCATGCCGGTGTATGTCAGCGACGAGTCCCTGGGCTGCGTGGTGCTGGGCACCGGTATCTGTGTGGAAAATATCGACGTGTACAAGAAAGGCTTCATGGCTTCCAACAGCAAGCTGTGATCCCTTTCCCGTAAATAGATAGGCTGTGGAATATGAAGAAGCAAAGATTTGTGATAGTCATAGCGGTGCTGGCACTGCTGTCCTGCATGGTTCTGGCAGTGAACCAGCGGTGGCGGTTCCCTCTGGTGAACCGGGCCGTGAACGCTGTGCTGCTTCCGGTGAACGGCGCGGTGCTGGCGGTTCATGACGCCATCGCCGGGTTCGCGGAGAACAACCGGACGCGCGCATCTTTGCAGGCTGAGAACCTCCGGCTGAAGAAGCGGCTGGAGGAGCTGAACAGCGCGGAATACCGTCTGGCGCTGCTGGAGGCTGACAACAACCAGCTCAACGCCATGGTGGGCTACAAGAACGGACATCCCGAACAGAGCCTGATGCCCGCAAGGGTCATCGCGCTGGCTCTGGGCGATCTTCACGACGCCTATTTCCTGGACAAAGGCACTGCTGACGGCGTCCAGGAGAACATGGTTGTGGTGACCAGCGAAGGCATGGCCGGCGTGGTGGATGAGGTTTATCCAAGCTACAGCCGCCTGCTGCTGATCTCCAGCAGCCAGTGCCGTGTGGGCGCCAAGGTGGTCCGCAACGAGTCCCGCGCGGTGGGCATCGTCTCCGGACAGGGGCCGGGCCATGCGCCGCTGCGGATGGACTACCTGAACCAGGATGACGACATCCGCGAGGGGGACATGGTGGTCACCAGCGGTATCGGAGGCAAGTATCCCGCCGGCATCTATATCGGCAAAGTGAGCAAAGTGACGCTGGATAACACCCGGTTGCAGAAGGTGGCGGAGATCCGCTCCTCCGTGAACCTGGAGGCCCTGGACAAAGTGTTCGTGGTGACCAGCGTGGACGAGAGCAAACGGCTGATACTGGAAGCGTTAAAAGCGAAAGAAGAGGCTGCGGCGAAAGAAGCCGCGGAAATGCGTAAGAAAGGCAAAGGAGCGGCCGCGAAACAGGACGGCAAAGCCGACAAGGACGGTAAGGACACCGCCGGCGACGGCAGGAAGGCCGCCGTCAAGGACGGCTCCGGAGCCAAGGCAGGGGAAGAGGGCGCCAAGCCCGCAGAGAAGAAGGGGGCAGCGCAATGAGAAACAGCTCCTGGATTCTGATGGGTTTCCTTCTGCTGGTCTTGCAGACGACTTCTTTAGGATTATTCAGGGGCAGTCTCTATTTTGACTTGCCCTTGATTTTTATTTATTGCCTGGCATTGCTGCGGGGTCCCTGGCAGGGACTGCTCTGCGGCGCGGTGCTGGGACTGCTGATGGACATGGCGTCCCCGCTGGTGTTCGGGTTCTACACCCTGACACGGGGACTGTGCGGTCTGGGGGTCGGCAGCGTGAAAGAGATGATTTTCAAGAACAATCATACCTACCACGTGCTGCTGATGGGCGGCATCAGCCTGCTCTCCCGTCTGCTGTACCTGATTCCCACGGCATACCGGGCCGGCAGCGCGGCTGCCATCATCCCGGCCTATGCCCTGGACACACTCTGTTATTGCCTGGGGAATATGCTCCTGGTCCTGCCGGTGCTGAAATGCGCCATCCGCGTGGAGCGGTGGATCCGGGAAGAGGATCCCCAGTACTGAGAAAGGATTTTTAACGTGCGCAATCAAATGGCGGCGGACCGTCTGAGAAAGATGCTGGCCGTGGCGGTTGTCATTGTCCTGGTGCTTATGGGACGGATGGCCTGGCTCCAGCTTTATAAAGGAATGTATTACGGCGCACAGGCCGACGGCAACCGGATGCGGAGCAATCTGGTGATGGCCCCCCGCGGGCTGATCTACGACTGCAACGGCCAGATCCTGGCGGACAACTTCTCCGGCTACCGGGTGGGCATCCAGCCCCTGCGGAAGCCGGATGACGCCGAGATCAGCCTGCTGAGCCGCATCCTGGCCATCCCCGAGGACAAGATCCGGGCCAAGATAAAGAAGGCGGGGAACTCCTACGAGACCGCCTATCTGAAGAGCGACCTGTCCCCGGCGGAGATCACCGCCCTGGAGGAGAACTACCGGGACCTGCCCGGCGTCTCCCTGGACCTGCAGCCCATCCGCCGCTATCCCTACAAGGAGCTGGCGGCCCATGTGCTGGGCTATGTGGGCGAGGTGTCCGGCGCGCAGCAGGCGGAGGGACGCTACAAAGGCCTCCCTTCCGGCAGCATCGTGGGCAAGGACGGCCTGGAATGGATCTATGACAAGCTCCTCCGCGGTACCGACGGACGCCGGACCGAGGAGGTGGACGTGCGGGGACGCATCGTACGGGAACTGGCGGGCCAGTCCCCCACGGTGGGCAAGAACCTGGTGCTGACCATCGACCTGCGTATGCAGAAGGTCATGGAGAAGGCGGTGGACGAGCAGCTGCAGTTCCTCCGCTCCTCCGGCTGGGCTCCCAACGCGTTCTCCTGCGCGGTGGTGGCCATGGACCCGAGGACCGGCGCCATCAAGGCCATGGTCTCCCGTCCCGCCTTTGACCCCAACTGGTTCGTCAACGGCATCTCCACCACCAACTGGAACAAGATCAACAACAACACCTTCCATCCGCTGACCAACAAGGTCATCAGCGGCCTCTACCCGCCGGGATCCACCTTCAAGATTGTCACCGGCGCGGCGGCCCTGGACCTGCACAAGGTCACCCCGGAGGAGAAGATCTTCGACTCCGGCAAGTACTGGATGGCAGATATCGGCAACGCCGGCGGCGAGGCCCTGGGCTGGATCAATTTCGAGACGGCGCTGGCCAAGTCGGACAACGTGTATTTCTACGAGATGGGATACCGTGTCGGCATCGACAATCTGGACGACTACAGCCGGAAATTCGGTTTCGGGAAGAAGACGGGCATCAAGCTGCCCGGCGAGGCGGAGGGCATCCTCTCCTCCCCCGAGGTGAAGAAGCAGATATATGACGAGCCCTGGCGGCTGGGCGACACCTTCAACGCCGCCATCGGCCAGGGGTTCACCCTGGCCACGCCCCTCCAGCTGGCGCAGATGCTGTCTACGGTGGCGGAGAACGGCGTGCTGCACCCGCCCTATCTGGTGGAGAAGGTGGTCAATGAGGACGGGTCCACCTATATGGTGCCCGAGAAGCCCAAAGCCATCGACCTGGGAATCTCCAAGGAGACACTGCAGCTGGTCCGTCAGGGCCTGGCAAGCGTGGCCCAGGAGGGCGGCACGGCATCCTATCTGGCCAGCCTGCCCGCACCGGCGGCCGGCAAGACCGGCACCTCGGAGAACCCCCATGGACGGGACCACGGTCTGTTCATCGCCTACACGCCGGCGGACGATCCCAGTCTGGTCATCGCCTGCGTGGTGGAGCAGGGCAGCTACGGCTCCGTATCGGCGGTGCCTATCGTCTACAAGGTGATGGACGCCTACCTGAAGAATTATCCCGAGCCGGACAAGAAGGAAGCGGCCGGCACGAACTGACAAGAACTCAACCATGATGCGGCAAGACGGTATGACGCACAAGACATGACACTGCGCCACAACATGATGGGGCAGGATATGGCATCATAAGAAAATATGCCGCAGAAAAGATATAAAGAAGGAAATGCAAATGCTGAAACGTTACATGAGAAACATGGACTGGATCCTGGTGATGACCATCCTGGCCCTGACGGGCATCGGCATGGTCCTCATCGCCAGCGCCACCCATTCCGAGGCGGTGGCCACCGGCACCAACTGGTATGTCCACCGGCAGGCCCTGTTCCTGGCGGTGAACATCGCGCTGGTCATCTTCTCCCTCCGGTTCGACTACCGGCTGCTGAAGCGGATCGCGCTGCCCCTCTACATCATTACGGTGGTCATGCTGCTGGCGGTGATGCTGGTGGGCAAGACCAGCCTGGGCGCACAGCGCTGGATCGCCATCGGCCCCATCGTCTTCCAGCCCAGTGAGTTCTCCAAGGCCTTCATCATCGTGACGCTGGCCGCGTTTCTGGACAACAAAGGCGACTTCCTGGACGATTTCACGGACTATCTGCCGGCGGTGGGCTTCCTGCTGGTTCCCTTCCTGCTGGTGCTGAAGCAGCCGGACCTGGGGACGGCCATGGTCTTCGCGGCCATCGCCTTCTCCATGTTCTGGACCTGCGGCTTCCGGGTGAAGTGGCTGGCCATCATGGGCGGCACGCTGGTGGTGGCCATGCCGCTGCTGTGGAAAGTGCTCCATGAGTACCAGCGGAACCGTATCCGTGTGTTCATGAACCCGGAGATGGACCCCTTCGGCGCCGGGTACCACGTGATCCAGTCGAAAATTGCCATCGGCAGCGGGCTGCTCATGGGCAAGGGCTGGATGCAGGGCACCCAGAGCCAGCTGAACTTCCTGCCGGAGAACCACACCGACTTCATCTTCGCCGTGGCGGGGGAGGAGTTCGGCTTCATCGGGGCGGCGCTGATCCTGCTGCTGTACCTGGTGCTCATCTGGCGGGGACTGCATATCGCCATGAACGCCGACGACCGTTTCGGCACCCTGCTGGCGGCGGGCATCACGGGGATGTACATCTTCCACGTGATGATCAACGTGGGGATGACCGCGGGCATCATGCCGGTGACCGGCGTGCCGCTGCCCTTCCTGAGCTACGGCGTCAGCTCCCTGGCCACCAATGTCCTGATGGCGGGGCTTTTGCTGAACATCAACATGCGGCAGACAAAGCTGCAGTTCTGATAAGATTCACCGGGGCGACCCGGACAACCGAGAATGACAGATCATAGAAGTTATCATACACAGGGCGGCCAGGCCGTCCGCAATTCAAAGCAATGCTGGAGGTTTTTATGAACAAGGAATTGACACTGGATATGCTGGCGGCGGTGAAGAAACCGGCCCGTTACACGGGCGGCGAGTTCGGCAGTATCTACAAGGAGAAGGCCGAGGTCCGTATGGCCCTGGCTTTCCCGGACGTATACGAAGTGGGGATGAGCTATCTGGGCTTCAAGATCCTCTACCACCTGATCAACAAGCTGGACGGGATTGCCGCGGAGCGTGTGTACGCCCCCTGGATGGACATGGAGGACAGCATGCGGGAACGCGGCATCGTCCTGACCACCCTGGAGACGAAGAAGGCGCTGAGCGAATGCGACGTCATCGGCTTCACTCTGCAGTACGAGCTGTCCTACAGCAATATCCTCAACATGCTGGACCTGGGCGGGGTTCCCCTGCGCAGCGCCGAACGCGGGGATGACGACCCCTTCGTGATGGTGGGCGGTCCCTGTGTGTTCAATCCCGAGCCTCTGGCCCCGTTCTTCGACTTCGCCCTGCTGGGCGAGGGCGAGGAGGCCGTGCCCGAGATCCTGGAGGCCTACAGGGCCTGGAAACGGGAAGGCAAGCCCGGCGGACGGCAGGAGTTCCTGCACCGCGTGGTGAAGATCCACGGTGTCTATGTGCCCTCCTTCTACGAGGTGGAGTACAATGAGGACAACACGGTGAAAGCCGTGAAACCGCTGGTGGAGGACGCCCCTGCCGTTGTGAAGAAACGTATCGTGGAGGACATGAACTCCATCGATTTCCCCACGGCGCCCATCGTGCCTTACGGCGAGATCGTCCATGACCGCATCATGCTGGAGATGTTCCGTGGCTGCAGCCGCGGCTGCCGTTTCTGCCATGCGGGCATGATCTACCGTCCGGTCCGGGAGCGGAAACCGGAAGTGCTGAAAGAGCTGGCCCGGAAGCTGGTGGACAACACCGGCTACGAGGAGATCTCCCTGGTGTCCCTGAGCACCGCGGATTACTCCTGCCTGAATCCGTTCCTGGATGACATGATTGAGGAGTTCAAGGACGAGAAGGTGAGCATGTCCCTGCCCAGCCTGCGTATCGACAGCTTCTGCATCGACGTGGCCAACAAAGTGCAGACCGTCCGCAAAAGCGGCCTGACCTTCGCGCCGGAGGCCGGCAGCCAGCGGATGCGCGACGTGATCAACAAGGGCGTCACGGAAGAGGATCTGATGCGTGCCGTGGGTGCCGCTTTCGCCAACGGCTGGAAGAAAGTGAAACTGTACTTCATGATCGGCCTGCCCGGCGAGCGGGACGAGGACGTCCTGGCCATCGCCGACCTGGCACGGAAAGTGCAGTGGAAATACAAGGAGGTCACGGGACAGGGCGGCTGCCAGGTGACGGTGAGCGCCTCCTCCTTCGTGCCCAAACCCTACACCGCGTTCCAGTGGGTTCCCCAGGACACCCTGGAGGAGATCCACCGGAAGCAGAAGCTGCTGGTTGACGCGCTGAACTTCAAGAATGTGAAGTTCCAGTACCATGACGGCACCACCAGCGTGATGGAGGGAGTCTTCGCCCGTGGCGACCGCCGTCTGGGCGAGGTGCTGTACCGCGCCTGGAAGATGGGCCAGCGTTTCGACGGCTGGTCCGACGGCTTTGTCTACGAGAACTGGATCAAGGCCCTGGAGGAATGCGGTCTGGACAAGGAGTTCTACTGCAACCGCGTCCGCGGCGAGCAGGAGGTGTTCCCCTGGGAGCACCTGCAGCCCTACGTGAGCCGTGCTTTCCTGGCCAACGAGTACCGCAAGGCGCAGAAAGAGATGCTGACCCCGGACTGCCGTCTGGGCAAGTGCAACGGCTGCGCCGTGTGCCAGAAGATGGGCGTGAAGATCGTGGACTGGAGCGGCAACGCCTATGATGCCTCCAAGGAGCCCAACTTCGTGCCCCTGGAGCAGAAACTGAGAGAAGAGGAAGAAGGTGGCGGGAAATGAAACTGAGATTCCAGATCACAAAAGAGAAAGAGATCCGCTTCATCTCCCACCTGGAATATGTGCGGACACTGGGACGGGCCATCCGCCGGGCGAAACTGCCGGCAGCCTACTCCCAGGGGTTCAACCCCCATATGAAATACTCCCTGGCTTCCGCCCTGGGCGTCGGCGTGGTGAGCTACGCCGAGTTCATGGAGCTGGAACTGGAGGAGCCCATGAATCCGCTGGAGGCCGCCACGGCACTGGCCAAGGCGCTGCCCCGGGGTATCCGGGTACTGGGCGTGGACATGGTGGACAACAGCGCCCCCGCGCTGATGAGCGTGGCCGGCGGCGCCGAATACCAGGTGACCATCCCCTACACCGGGGAATGGGAGCAGGCCGTGGAGGAGTTCAACGCGGCCAAGGAGCTGTTCTTCGAGAAGGCGGCCCCGAAATCCAAGAAGAAAGTGAAGACCATCGACGTGAAGTTCTTCATCCCGCAGATCAGCGCCATGGACCTGGGTGACTACCTGCGGCTGAACTTCCATTGCAAGATCACGCCTACTGGCAGCATGAAAGCCGTGGACCTGCTGAACACCCTGAACCAGTACTGGAACCTGGAACTGCCGGTGGAGAAGGCGGACATCGAGCGGATGGATCTGTACCGGGTGGACGAGGAAGGCAACAAGTGGCCTCTCCTGGACAGCATCTACACCCATGAATAAGAAGTGACAGAGGTGGCGTGAAGCCGCCTCCTCCATAGAATGACGACATGGAATCCGGCGGCGTGGAACCGGCGCGACGGGAGACGACGGATATAAGAACGGACGGAAAATACACCACAGTGGAAAGGGGCACGACAGCATGCGATCGAAGATCATCATCAGCAGCACACCGGAAGAGGTCTGCATGGCCTATCTGGAAGACGATGTGCTGCAGGAATATCTGGTGGAGCGTTCTCTGTCCACCCATCTGGTGGGGAGCATTTTCCTGGGCCGTGTCTGCAATGTTGTGAAAGGCATCCAGGCGGCCTTCGTGGATATCGGCCTGGAGCAGAACGCCTTCCTCTACCTGGGCGACACCGCCGGAGTGACGGAAGGGGCCAACGT
This sequence comes from uncultured Negativicutes bacterium, assembly GCA_937926555.1. GTDB lineage: Bacteria > Bacillota > Negativicutes > Acidaminococcales > Acidaminococcaceae > Succiniclasticum. Next base: position 12,489 of record CALAZX010000149.1, read on the forward strand.
GATGGTCCAGATCACCAAGGACCCCCGTGGCAAGAAGGGCCCCACCGCCAGCCGGGACATCACGTTCCCCGGCCGCTATGTGGTGCTCTTCCCCTTCGCCGACTACGTGGGCGTCTCCCGCAAGATCACGGACTCCGAGGAGCGTGGCCGTCTGCGGGAGCTGGGGAACAAGCTGAAACCCGAGGGCATGGGACTGGTGCTCCGCACCGTGGCGGAAGGGGTCTCCGAGGAGGCTATCATCAACGATGTGGAGAGTCTCATCTACGAGTGGAACGTGGTGGCGGCCAAGGCGAAGCTGGCCAAGGCGCCGGCTTTCCTCCACCGTGAGCTGGACCTGTCCGTGCGCATTGTGCGGGATTATTTCAACAAGGACATGGAGGCCATCATCCTGGACAGCCCCGACGCCTACCGGCGGGTGAGGAACCTGCTGGACGACCTGCCCTCCGCGGACAGCGGCAAGGTGCAGCTGTGGCAGGGCAGCGGCGATATCTTCGCCTACTACGGCCTGTCCCAGACCATCGCCGGCCTGTCGGACCGCCGGGTGGACCTGCCCAACGGCGGCTACCTGGTCATCGACCATACGGAGGCCATGACGGTGATCGACGTGAACAGCGGCAGCTTCAACGGCCGCAGCACCCTGGAGGACACGGTGATGGCCATCAACCTGGCCGCCGCCCGGGAGATCGCCCATCAGCTGCGGCTGAGGGATATCGGCGGCATCATCGTGGTGGACTTCATCGACATGCACACGGAGAGCAACCGGAAGGAGATCATCCATGTGCTGGAGAAGTCTTTCGAAGGGGACCGTATGCGCCCCCGGGTGCAGGACATCACGGTGCTGAACCTGGTGGAGATCACCCGGAAGAAATCCCGGCAGAACCTGGAGGCGGTGATGTACGCTCCCTGTCCGGTCTGCAGCGGTTCCGGCCGGGTGCAGTCGAAGGAGGCCATCGCCCTGGAGATCAAACGGCGCATCCGCACCCTGCTGAAGGAACAGCGGAGCACCAAGGACCTGCTGGTGGTGGCCCATCCCCTGGAGGCGGAATACCTGCAGCTCCAGCGGCTGCGTGACTGGGAGCGGGAGCTTCCCTGCAAGATCAGGATCGAGAGCGACCCCACGCTGCATGTGGAGGCCTTTATGATATTGGACAACAGTGGAAATTAAAGGAGAAGTGGAATGGACAGCAATATACTGAGCTATGTGGGACATCGATTGTATCAGACAGAACGGATCAAGGAGATGAAACGTTATCTTGTCTTCCGCGCCCGCTGCAAGATGCACGGGGATATCATGGGAGACCTGGAGAAGTTTTTCACGGAGACTCCGGAGCGGGAGGCCATGCTGAAAGGCACTCCGGCTTTCGTGGAGCAGGTGACCCGTTCTTTCTTCTACAAGGGTTCCACCTGGGAGGAGCGTGCGGAGCTGGTGAAGAACCACGTGCGGTTCATGGAGGAGCATTTCACCTGGGATTTTCTTGAAGCCCTGTATGTGGATCCTTGTTCTGATGAAAGTCAAAAAAAGGTAACCATGTGGGAAGAAGATTTTGAAGGGCGGCCTCTGAAAATGAAGCTGCTTTTTGCCACCGGTCAACGGAAGGAAGGGTGTCTCTCTCTGGTCCTGGAACTGGATGGGGAGTTTCTCTACCAGATCATGTTCTGGATCGGACCGGACATGGAGAAGCAGGAGGACGCCATCTGGATTGGCGCCCTGCAGGGTTCCCCCAACAGCAATGACGTGATCAAGAAGCTGACCAAGGCCTTCTTCGGCTACCGGACCAAGAACCTGATTTTCTACGGTATCCGCAACGTGGCCCGCATTCTGGGTCTGAACAAGATCTACGCCGTGACCAACGACGGCTATTACGCCATGAACCATATCCGTATGGACCGCAAGCTGAAAACCGACTTCGGCCGTTTCTGGGAGGAGTGCGAGGGTACCCTCTGCGAAAGCGACCCCCGCTTCTACGTGATGCCGGTGGAGGAATACCGCAAGGACATGAGCGAGCTGAAACCCTCCAAGCGTGCCAACCACCGCAGACGTTTCGCCCGGATGGACGAGATGCGGGATGCTTTTGATAAGAAGGCGGAGTGTGTTATAATAAAAAAGTAAGGTATATAAATAAAGCTTCACGAATCTGAACGGAGGGAAAACATGAAAAAACTAGTTTCTCTGGTAGCAACACTGATGATGTGCCTGGCGTTCGCCCTGCCGGCCCTGGCCAATGTGGCCCCGGCGGCAAGCCAGCAGGTGGATGCGGTGGAGACCGCCCTGTACGGGACCACCCAGAAACAGTCGCTCCTGGACCGGACTGCCGGCCTGGAGGACGATCTTTTCGGCACCACCAACACGGAGCATTTTGTGCTGGACCGCGTGCAGGGGCTGTATGATTATGTCTGCGGCACCGGCAGCGCAGGAGAGGCGGAAGCTTCTTTCATGGAAAGACTGAACGCGGTGGACAGCCGCTTCAACGACCGGATCTCCTACGGTCCGGCCAAGACCCGTATCGAGAACCTGGAGACCATGATTTTCGGCCAGACCCAGCCCGGGTCCCTGAACGAGCGGCTGAACCGTCTGGTGCACGCCGCTTATGCGGACGGCATCGTTCCGGTGGCTGCGGCCACTCTGCCGAAGGACTCCCTGATCAAGATCGAGTTCACGGCACCGGTTTCCAGCAAGAAAGCCCAGGTTGGCGACCCCATCCATTTCCGGGTGGCTGACAATCTGTATGTGAACGACGTGCTGGTAATCGCCAAAGGCGCTTCCGGCGTGGGCAAGGTGAAGAAGATCGTGCCTCCCAGAAGCTTCGGCCGTGACGCCCGCATCGACATGGAGTTCATTCATGTGTACGGCGTGGACGGCAGAGAGGTGCCCGTCTACATCGGCAAGCTGGCGAAACAGGAAGCCAAGACGGTGGCAGGCGCTGCAGGCGCGTCCATCGGCGGCATGATCGTGCTGGGACCCATCGGCGCTGTGGGCGGCGCTTTCGTGACGGGCCAGTCCATCGTCATCCCCGAGGGCTCCATCACCTATGTGCAGGTGACCCAGGACACACCCATCAAGGGTATCGTGTATCAGCCGGCAGGAGCTACTGCGGCACAGGGCTGACCGGACTGACCGGCCCTATTCCGTTCCGACACCGTGACATCCTCCGGCTTTCCGTCAGGGAAACGGCGGAGGGATAGAAGAGAACAGCGGTGGCAAGCGACTAGAGACCGACGCGGTATTTTCCGCGTCGGTATTTTTTTTCTTGTCTTTGTGATATAATGTTAGATGGATATTTATGTGAAGATGGGAGTACCGCTTATGAAAAAAACAAGCATGGCCGCCCTGCTGCTGGCAGGCATGGCTGTCACGGTCCCGGCGCTGGCAGCGCCTTCCGCCGACGGTTATGATGCGGACGCCAAATACCGCTCCCCCGCGCTGCAGGAAGATGTGCGCGTGGTGAACGACGCGGTGGGCGATTATCAGAAAGCGAAAAAGATAAAGAGCAGACAGAAAAAAGAAGTCCAGCCGATCACCCTGACCTGCGACGATGTGCAGTACCAGAACGGCAACGGCGATTTCAGCGCCCAGGGGAACGTGAAGCTGGTCCAGGGGACCGAGACGATCCTCACCACCCGTGTGGTGGGCAACCTGAACACCGGCGACGTGTGGCTGAAGGACGGCGGCACCCTGGAGGAGCCCAACAACCGGATGGACGCCGGCTGGGTCCATTACAATTTCAACACCGAGACCGGCGAGATGAAGAAGGTGGCCGGCAAGAACGGCAAGGACTATTACTACGCGCCCCACGCCGTCATGGAGAACGGACGCATCTTCATCGACGAGGGCGGCACCAGCACCCGCTGCCCCGCCAAGGAGCATCCCTCCTGCCTGTCCATCTCCGCCAAGACCATCACCATCGTGCCCAACGAGCGGATCATCGCCAAGGACGTGAAGGTGTTCGTTCATGGCAAACATGTCTACTCCAGGGATTACTGGGTCAGCGAGTTCTCCGGCTCCGGGGAGCGCATCCTGCCCCGTATCGGCTATAAGAGCAAGAAACAGGGCGCCTTCATCAAGATCAACTACGAGAACTACATCGGCAGCCCGAAACGGAAGAACCCCACCCAGATCTACACGGAGCAGGCTTACTACTCCCGGGGCGGCTACAAGCCGGCTTACGGCATTCGCCACGACGAGCATGATTTCTATGTGCGGTTCCAGGACAGCTGGGAGTTCGACACCGACAACGATGTGGACAAATGGCTCCACAAGAAGATGGACTGGGGCTTCTACCTGAAACCCCACCGCATCTCCCGGAAGCTTCCCCTGACCTACAACGCTTCGGCCACCCACGGCCTGTGGAAGTACGAGACCAACAGCTACCAGAGCTGGCATACGGAGCTGGCGGCCTACCTGAACCATGACCGTATCCATCTGTTCGGCGACAAGACCTACCTGGACCTGACGCTGGGACGGCGCTGGGTGCGTGAGAGCTACACCGACGAGCACTCCTCCACCAATCTGTACGAGGCCACTCTGGGCCACGACATCTCCCCTAAGTTCTCCATCTGGGAGACCTACCGGCGGGAGGACAAGACCAGCAACCTGTTCGAGTACGGACAGCCGGAGATGGCCAAGGAATGGCGCACCGGCGCGAAATGGTCCCCGGACGAGCACAACTCCCTCATCGTGGTGAACCGTTTCGACGGCGACAAGCACAAGGTGTACGAGACAAGCTACACCTGGGAGCACCGGTTCTGCTGCTGGATGCTGTCCGTCAGCTACCGGGACAAGAACTTCGACAACAGCCACCGCTGGGACGTGAAGTACAACTTCCTCTACTGGTGACGGAAGCGGAGTCATAAGCAAGAAAAGCAATGTGCGGGACGCCGTGTGGAAAAGCGGCGGCCGCGGAGATACCCGCAAGAAAACATAAGCGGGACGCCGCAGGAAAAACAGTTGCGGCAAAGCGACAAGAGATATACAAATAGCGGAAAGAAAGTGGTGAAACCGTGAACAGCATCATCAAAGAGAGAATGTCTGACCACCTGGAGGTACTGCAGAGCGTCATGGCCGGCGACCTTCCGGAAAAACTGGACCAGACTGCGAAAATATGGAAGAAAGCCCTGGACGGGGGCCATAAGGTCCTGTTCTGCGGCAACGGCGGCAGCGCGGCGGACAGCCAGCATCTGGCCGCCGAACTGGTGGGCCGTTTCCAGAAGGAGAGGCGGGGACTCCCCTCCATCGCCCTGACGGTGGACACGTCCATCCTGACAGCGGTGGCCAACGACTACGGCTACGACACCGTCTTCGCCAGACAGGTGGAGGCCCTGGGACAGCCCGGCGACGTGCTGGTGGGACTGTCCACCTCCGGCAACAGCCCCAACGTGCTGGCGGCCATCAAGCTGGCCAAGGAGAAGGGAATCACCTGTATCGGCATGACCGCGGCAGGCGGCGGCAAGATGGCGGAAGCCTGCGACATCTGCCTGGCCGTTCCGGCGAAAGTGACCGCCCGGGCCCAGGAGATGCACATCATGATGGGACATATCCTCTGTGAGCTGGTGGATGAATGATGAACAATATGGACTGCACGACCTTTGTGGCTGAGAAAATACAAAACCTGCGGCTGGCCGTGATCGGCGACGTGATGGTGGACCGGTATTTCTACGGCGAGGTGAAACGCATCTCCCCGGAGGCCCCGGTCCCCGTGAACCGCGTGAAGAAGATGGAGTCCGTGCTGGGCGGCGCCGCCAATGTGGCGGCCAATCTGGCCAACCTGGGCTGCCATGTCTTCGTGGGCGGCGTCACCGGTGACGACGAGAACCGCCGTATCCTGGAGAACCTGCTGGAGGAGAACGGCATCGACTACAGCGGACTGATGAAGTCCGCCGGCCGCTCCACCATCACCAAACTCCGCATCCTGGGCGCCCGGCAGCAGATGCTGCGGCTGGACTTCGAGGAAGTGGGGGACCTGGACCCCGGCGAGGTGGAGCGGCTGGAGAGCTGGCTCATCGGCCTGCTGGCGGACGGGCTGGACGGCATCGTGGTGTCGGACTACGCCAAGGGCGTCTGCTCCGACGCATTCTGCCAGTGGGTGATCAAGGCGGCGGAGAAGAACGGCATCCCGGTGCTGGTGGACCCGAAAGGTCCCCACTGGGAGAAATACGCCGGCTGCACCTTCATCACCCCCAACCTGAAGGAGATGTGCGAGGCCGCGGGCCAGACCGTCCCCAATGAGGACGAGCCGGTGCTGCAGCTGGCCCAGTTCGCCCGGGAGCACTTCGGCATCAGAAATGTGGTGGTGACCCGCAGCGAGAAGGGCATGACCCTGGTGGGCGAGAACCGCACGGTGATCCACAGTCCCGCCACGGCCCTGGAGGTCTTCGACGTGTCCGGCGCGGGCGACACCGCGGCGGCGGGCATCCTGGCGGCGGCAGCCGGCGGACTGTCCCTGGCGGAGGCCATCTACATGGCCAACCGGGCGGCGGGCATCGTCGTGGGCAAGGTGGGCACCTATCCGGTGCACCGTGACGAGCTGCTCCAGGACCTGCTCAGCGAGGAGCGGAAACTGGGCTACGGCTTCCGTCCCCTGTCCTGGAAAGAGGTGGCCGACCTGGCCAAGATCTGGCGGCAGAGCGGCGAGAAGATCGTTTTCACCAATGGCTGCTTTGACATCCTCCATGTGGGCCATGTGACCTACCTGGAGAAAGCGGCGAAATTAGGCAGACATCTCATCATCGGGCTCAACTCCGACGCCTCCGTGCGCCGGCTGAAAGGCGAGACCCGACCCCTGGTCCATGAGCTGGACAGGGCCCGTATCCTGGCGGCGCTGGCCTGTGTGGACGCAGTGGTGATCTTCGACGAGGACACCCCGGCGGAACTGATCAGGACCGTCCGGCCGGACGTGCTGGTGAAAGGCGGCGACTACCGCCCGGACCAGGTGGCCGGCAGGGAGTACGCGGGACGCGTGGAGATTATAGATTTTGAGCAAGGATATTCAACCACAGGCCTGGTGGAGAAAATCGCGGGCCTGGCACGGGAGGGCAAATTATGATTATCGTAACCGGCGGTGCCGGCTTTATCGGCAGCAATATCATCAAAGGACTGAACGAACGGGGCAGGGATGACATCCTGGTGGTGGACAACCTGACCAACATGGTGAAATTCAAGAACATCCAGGGCCTGAAGGTCATGGACTACATGGACAAGATCGATTTCGGCGACGCCATCCTGGGCGGCATGTTCGACCATGAGAAGATTGACGTGATCTTCCACGAGGGCGCCTGCTCCGACACCATGGAATACAACGGCAAATACATGATGGAGAACAACTTCGAGTATACGAAGAACCTGTTCCATTTCGCCACGGACCGGAAGATCCAGATGCTCTACGCATCCTCCGCTTCCACCTACGGCAGCGGCAGCCACGGTTTCCGGGAGGAGCCGGCCTGTGAGGAGGCGCTGAACGTGTACGCTTTCTCCAAGCTGTTCTTCGACAACTACCTGCGCCGCTATCTGGCGGACCTGGACAGCCAGGTTGTGGGCCTGCGCTACTTCAACGTGTACGGACCCCAGGAGAACCATAAGGGCAAGATGGCCTCCATGGTCTTCCAGATGTACAACCAGTTCAAGGCGGAAGGCAAAGTGAAACTGTTCGACGGCTACAACGGCTACGGCCCCGGCGAGCAGACCCGCGACTTCATCTACGTGAAGGACGTGGTGAAAGTGAACTTCTTCTTCTGGGACCATCCGGAACTGAAAGGCATCTACAACTGCGGCACCGGCCACGCCCATCCCTTCAACACCCTGGCCAAAGGCGTGCTGAAGCATTTCGGCGCCTCCGAGGACAAGCTGGAGTACATCCCCTTCCCGGAAGTGCTGAAGGGCAAATACCAGAGCTTCACCCAGGCCGACGACACCAACCTGCTGGCTGCCGGCTATGACGGCGGCTTCACCGACGTGGAGGAGGCTGTGGCCGAATACTGCGCTCTGCTGGACAAAACCGGCGGCTACTACCTGCACCAGGAGTAAGGCATGAGACAACCGAGACTGGTGCTGCTGGACCGGGACGGGGTCCTCAACATGGACAAGGGCTATCTCTACCGGAAACAGGACCTGGAATGGGTCCCCGGCAGCAGAGAGGCGCTGAAGGAGCTGGCTGAGGCCGGCATCCCCGTGGCGGTGGTCACCAACCAGAGCGGCGTGGCCCGGGGCTATTACGGGGAGAAGGACGTGCTCCTGCTCCACAGCTGGATGG
>CALAZX010000150.1 GCA_937926555.1 uncultured Negativicutes bacterium
TGGCCGCCAGCTCCGTCCGTTCCGCCGAGGGCTACAGCCTGGGCGGCCGCGCGGCTGGCATCCCCCTGGTGGCGGGCAGCATCGCGGGCACCGTCATCGGCGGCGGGGCCACGGTGGGCACCGCCCAGATGGCGTCCCTGTTCGGCCTGTCCGCCTGGTGGTTCACCCTGGGCTCCGGCATCGCCTTCATCATCATGGGCGTGTTCTATGCCAGACCCCTGCGGAAGACAGGGCTGGAGACCATACCCCAGTACCTGGAGCTGAACTACGGCAAACGGGCCGGCTCCCTGGCCGCCGTGGTCTCCTCCCTGGGCATCTTCTTCAGCGCCGTGGCCAGCTCCCTGCCCGGCATCGCCATCCTGGGAGCCATCTTCCACCTGCCGGACTGGGGCGCGGCGCTGCTCCTCATCCTCCTGGTGTCCGCCTACGTGTTCTTCGGCGGCATCCGCAGCGCGGGGGTGGGCGGCATCTTCAAGATGCTGGTGATCTGGATCACACTCTGCCTGGCGGGCTACAGCGCCTATGACGCCATCCGCACCAGGCCTGAGGTGGCCGTCCACCTGGCGGATCCCCAATGGTTCAGCATGATGGGGGCCGGCTTTGACACCACCCTGGCCAACCTGCTCTCCCTGGTGGTGGGCATCCTCTGCACCCAGACCTACATCCAGTCCATCTTCTCCGCGGTGGACCAGAAGACCGCCGCGGCTGGCGCCTTTACCGCAGCACTGGTGACCATCCCCGTGGGACTGCCCTGCGCCATGATCGGCATGTATATGCATGCGGTCCATCCGGAAGTCACCCCCATCCTGGTGCTCCCCACCTTCCTGCTCACCTATCCCCCGGCCTGGCTGGGCGGCATCGCCATGGGTGGCATCATCCTGTCCCTCATCGGCTCCATCGCCGGCCTCTCCCTGGGTATCGGCACCATGGTGGCCCGGGACATGCTTCATGCGAGAATGCAACATCTCAGCGAGAAAGCCCTCCTCAACATGACCCGTGTGCTGGTTGTCACCGTCATGGTGGCGGCCTGCGGACTGGCCATGCTGAACCGGGGCTCCCAGGTGCTCTTCTGGAACTACCTGTCCATGGCCCTCCGGGGCGGTGGCGTCTTCCTGCCCCTGACCCTGGCAGTGTTCTTCCCCCGGTCCGTGTCCCCCCGCTGGGCCACGGCCTCCATCGTCCTCAGCAC